>NZ_KV787008.1:0-1732 GCF_001806975.1 Aerococcus sp. HMSC10H05 | reverse complement strand
CCTCTATTTGTTGTATAGTAAAGACCACTAGTCGGAACCCATGAACCATAAACTCTATTAATCCTTACATAACCTGTAGAATTCTTAGAAAAATCTACTGATAAATTAGCTTTAATGCCACCAGATACTTCAGAAGAAGATCGCACAACGGCATAAGCGTTAGGTGACACATATTCTTGGAAATTTTCAGCTGCTTTCTTAAAAGGTTTAAATGCTATAATCTCATCATTATCTTTTGGTTCCTCGGCGGGTAATTCAAAAGTAACTTCATAATTTTGAATTTCCGAAATTGTACCGTCTTCATTTGAATATATATTACTATTTACTTGTTCTATTTCAACGTTGTAGTCTTCTTCATTTCCCGAACCAAAAATTTCTCCCGTAACATATGTTTCATCATAAATTTCAGTATTACTTACTTCATCAGCTTTAACTAAGTTATTTCCATAACCTAATAAAAAGAAACCACTCAACATAATACTTAATGCAAACTTTTTGTTCGTTACCACAATAAACACCCCTTTATAGATTTTTAATAATCAAAATATAGCACAATAAATCACAAAATGAAAGCGTTTCCTATACTGTTGTATTAGCTTCTATCACTATATTAATAAGGTAGCTGAAAATATGAGATTATTTTATATAAATCTGTCGAGATATTCTTTCGCAGCTTTTTTAAAATAACCAACGGGGTGCGTGTATTTTTTGTGAGCAACGTAAGAGATATGTTTTGCCACATTATCAAGTGTAGATCTATCGGCAATTTGTTGGTATAGCGGATAAACTTCTAATTTAAATTGTTCAACCAGTTCCTGGTCATTACTAGACACAACATCATAACGTATTAACCATTCCGTGAATTTATCATCAAATGTGGGTGTATTGTTTTGCGGTTGTTCGTCATATTTATTTTCTAACCAAGGTTCAGTATGTTCAGGTTGCCAAGTAAATAAATAGCCAGTTACAGGGTTTCCACGTGTATTTCTTTTTATTTTCTTAACCTTTAAATTTTTAAAAAAAGGGCTTAATTCTTGTAAAGTAGGTTTGATTATAGCCCTATCAATTTCACTGGGGCCATAATACTTTGGCATATCTAGAAGTACTTTAAATTCTTCAATTTTAAATTCTTTTTTACCAATTGTGCGCCACTGTTTTAATAAACGATACATTGTCTTTGCATAAGTGGAACGTATTGCTGTAAATTCTGCAAGTTCATATGTCGTAAAATTTGCACTCAATCTATTTAAGATATATTCAAAATTATTAGATAATTCTATTTCTACTGTTTTATCTTTCAAATCGACTTCAAACCAATTAAACAAAGTCATCGCTCTAATTTTATAATCAGTCTTTTCGACATAATTCAATTGAGTAACTTTTCTGGCAACATTCTCCATAGTATCTTCCCATCTTTGATTATGTTTTTTTGAAAAATTACTTAACTCCTTTAAATCATAAGTATCAAAATAAAGACGAGTAGTACCATGTTCTCTAGCCTTAGATAGTACCGAAAAGAAAAAATTCATTTCTTCAGATGTCCATTTACGCATTATCATACTGTTTAAATCATTATGATGTTTCACTACTTCATTTCTCATAAAGAACTCCTTTAAAACTTTTTCTTTATAATAACGAAAAAGTTTTAAAAAGAAAAGAATTTTATTTGTTCTCTAAGAGCTACATTTATTCTTTATAAGAGCTACATTTGTTCTTTATGAAGCTACATTTG
>NZ_KV787006.1:0-40572 GCF_001806975.1 Aerococcus sp. HMSC10H05 | reverse complement strand
TCACCAACACTATTTGACACAGAACCCTTTTTATTATATATATACGCATACATTATTTTAATGAATAGTATTGAAATAATAACCATTTACCTTTGAATAGGAATCGAGTATAATCAATTGTTTGAAGTATGGCGGTACGACTAAATAATGAATTAAATATGATACAATAGCACTAATATAAACAATGGGTCAGCTGAAGGAGAAAAATATGAGCGCACAATTAGCTACTGTTATTAAAGCATTGGTAACAGATCAAAATGATAAATTTTATTCAGTACAAAAAGAGGGTATTACTTACCAACTTGATAAAAACGAGGGCGATTACCAATTAGGTGATGCAGTCCGAGGTTTTATTTACGAAAATATGAAACATACAAAAATGATGACAACGCGATTACCAGAAATACGTCAAGGTCGTTATGGTTGGTCGACGGTTACAACGATTCGTAAAGATTTAGGTGTTTTTGTGGATATTGGCTTGGCAGATAAAGAAATTGTTGTTTCTTTAGATGACCTACCAAGTGAAAAACACTTATGGCCTAAAAAAGGTGACCGGTTATTTATCCGTTTAGAAGTAGATAAAAAAGGCCGTATCTGGGGTAAATTAGCAGAAGATCAAGTTTTTCAACAAATTACAAATAAATTATCACCACAATCGAAATCTTGGACCAATCAAGAAGTCAAAGGGACGGTCTATCGCGCTAAGTTAGTTGGTACTTATGTGATTACAGATGATTATTTCTTAGCTTTCATTCACGAAAGTGAGCGATTAGAAGAACCGCATTTGGGTCAAGAAGTACAAGGTCGCGTAATTGGTATTGGGCAGAATGGAAACTTGAACATTTCTCTAAAGCCACTTGCACATACAGTCATCACTGAAGATGCACAAATGATTTTAGCTTTATTACAACGTCAACCAAATCATTTCTTACCTTACCATGATAAATCTAATCCAGAGGATATCCGCGACTATTTTGGTATTTCTAAGGCACAATTTAAACGGGCTGTAGGGAACTTGTTAAAAAACCGTCAAATTGAGCAAGTTGACGGTGGTATCCGCCTTAAGTAATCAAGCTTAAAGTAGTAATCAACTGAGTTTTCCAGAATTTATTAATAAAGTAAGCTACTTTAAATTCAGTAGCACGTTTTGTTGAGTGAAGAAAGGGCAAGCATGAAGTTAAGTGAAGTGATTGAAGATTTTTTAAATACGATGCGCGTAGAAGAAGGACTGGCTGAAAATACCATCATTTCCTACAAGCAGGAGTTAAACAGAATGATGACTTATCTAGGTCGTCAGGGGGTTGAGCGTGTTCAAGAAATTGATCAAGCTACGGTGCTCACACACCTCAAGTGGATGAATGAGGACCAGCTAGCAACATCTACAAGGTCACATTATGTGTCAACCTTACGACATTTCTTTCGGTATTTAAAATTAGATGGTGTTATTGAAAGCAATCCAATGGAAAAGATTTCTCTACCAAAGAAAATACAACATTTACCAGCAGTATTAACCTTAGATGAAGTGGATCGCATTCTAGCTGCTCCAGATGTGAGCAGGCCGTTAGGATTACGAGATAGAACGCTATTGGAGACCCTATACTCAACTGGTATGCGTGTTTCTGAAATTATTCATATCAAATTAGCAGACATTCACCTAGATATGGGTTTTATTCAAACAATTGGTAAAGGGGATAAAGAACGATTGGTACCGATTGGGGAGTTGGCTGAAGAATGGATTAATAGGTATCTAACTGAAGGACGTCCTAAGTTAGTTAAAGATGAAGACGAGAGTCAAGATTATTTATTTGTGAATAATCGGGGCAAACCTTTATCTAGACAAGGCGTTTGGAAAAACTTAAAGAAAATGGTTATGATGGCGGATATTACTAAGGACATTAGTCCTCATACGCTACGGCATTCTTTTGCAACACATTTACTTGAAAATGGGGCCGATTTGAGGGTGGTACAAGAGTTACTTGGTCATTCAGATATTTCGACCACACAAATATATACCCATATTCATGCACAATATATGAAAGATATTTATAAGCAAAACCATCCACGAGCATAAAAAAATCAAAAATTGTGCGATAAATATAACTCATTATAAAAAGTAGGGCTTTTCCTGCTTTTTTTTTGCATATATTCAATATGATGTATTTTTTTTTAAAATTATGAAGATATTTAACCATTTATTTATTTTATAATATAAGTAGGCGAAAAAATTTTCATTAAAAATTCGAGGAGGAAATCGTATGTTAGAAGTAGAACACCTACGCAAAACCTTCGGCAAACTTGTCGCAGTGGATGATGTTTCATTTGACATTCAACCAGGCACTATCCTAGGTATCGTAGGTCAAAATGGTTCTGGGAAAACAACAATATTCCGTATGATTTTGAATTTTCTAACACCAGAAAATGGTGGTCAAGTAAAGTGGGAAGGACAGCCATTACATATGAAAAAGGTATATGATATCGTGGGCTACTTACCTGAAGAACGTGGACTTTATGAAGCGATGACAATTGAGAAACAAATTACATATTTTGCTCGATTACGTGGAATGAAAAAACATGAAATTGATACCAAAATTGATGAATGGCTAGAAAATTTTAACGTGAAAGGTAACCGTAAAGATAGAATTAAGACGTTATCGAAAGGTAACCAACAAAAGGTCCAATTGATTGCAACCTTAATTCATGAACCAAAATTGGTTATATTAGATGAGCCTTTCTCAGGTTTAGACCCAGTCAATGCTAGTTTCTTAATGGAAGGTATTATGCGGTTACGAGATAAAGGTGCATGTATTATTTTTTCCAGTCATAATATGTCTAATGTACAAGATATTTGTGATGCTGTGATTATGATCCATAACGGACATCAAAAGTTTTTTGGCCCTATTAATGAGGTAAGAAATGCTTATGGAAAAACGAGATTGTTCATTCAAGCTGACGGTTGGGATGAAAATACACTTTCAGCGTTGGAAGGAGTAGACGAAGTTACTCAATTAGCAACAGGAGAATATAGGTTAATTCTACAAGATGAAAACATAGGGCCTGATTTGTTTGATACAATTTCTAATGGACAGTATGTCCAATCCTTTAGCCAACAACCGCCGACATTAGACGAAATTTTCAAAATGGAAGCAGGTGGACGTCATGAGAAATAGTCGATTAGCGATTATTATTGAAGAAGTCTACAAGAAAAATGTATTTTCATGGTCATTTGTAATGTTATTACTCAGTCCTATTTTAATGGTTGCAGTAGTTGCTATCATTGCAACGATTATTGGATCAGCTACAGCCTCTGATTCAATTGGAACGGTTGCTATTGTGGGTGTTTCTGATCAAACTGGCAAAGCAATAGCAAATCAAGATAATGGACAAAATCAATTAATATTTGATCAAGATACTGCACAAGCTGAAGCGGCCTTAGCGAATGAAGAAATTGATGGCTATCTGAAAGTAGATGAAAGTGATCCAGAAAATATTCAAGCAGACTTCTATCGAAGTAATACAGGTAAAAATATTTCTACAGATGGATTCCAAAATGTATTAGAGGATATTCAACTATCGAACAGATCCGAATCTTTAGGGTTGTTAGAAGAGGAAGCTAGTTATCTATTGGATTCAAGCGTGCCACTTCATAACCAAACGGTTAATTTAGAAGCCGGTACTACCGAAAGTAGCCAAGATTTACAATCGATGTTTCGAACAGGGGTTGCTTATGTAGTATCCTTTATAGTATTCATGTTTGTCATGAACTATATCTCCATTATTTCACAAGAAATTGCTGTGGAGAAAGGATCTAGAATTATGGAAATCGTCTTATCATCCATTTCATCCAATACACATTTTATGGGTAAAATGATTGGGATTTCCTTAGTACTATTAACCCAAGTAGCTTTCTATGCTATTTTATTAGGTATTGCATTTATCACGTTGATGCGCACACCCTTACCACCAGAAATTCAAAGTTTCTTAGGAAATGAATCTATTCTAACTTTACTAGGATCGTCATCATCAGTCCTTATGTGGTCAGGCTTATTAGCATTCTTAGGCATCATTACCTACTCAGTATTAGGTGCATTCTTAGGGTCACTCGTTTCAAATGTACAAGATGTCAACAAAATGGTCACGCCAATTATCTTGCTTAGTATAGTAGGCTTCTATATTGGTATGTTCGGATTAGGTTTCTCTAATAATATTTTAGTAAGAGTAGGATCACAAATTCCATTCTTTACACCATTCGTTATGCCATTTAGGATTGCAACTGAAACAGTATCGACAACAGAATTAGTTTTGTCGGTTATTATTTCACTCCTATTTTCTATTTTATGTTTATGGTTATCAGCCAATTTCTACCGGTCAAATGTACTGACCTACTCAGACAAAGGCTTATTTGGTACCTTAAAACAATCTTACAACTTGAGGCAAAATGAGAAAAAAAGTTAAGATAAACAAGTTAGCCAGGTCTGGTTGGCCTGGCTATATTCGATTTATTGGTTGCATTAAATGACGAACACAATCTTTAAAAGAAGCTATTTTAGTAGAGAAAAAATTGCCTTGACTAGAGATCTATGCTAATGTACTCTTACACATACTTTGTTATTAAGCAAAAGTAAAAGGAGGGCAAAAATGTTAGTGCCTTATATAGGAAGATACGAGAAAGTCGTAATGGGCCTATTATCCTACATCCCTGAATTTAAAGAGTTTTCTGAACTTAAAGAAGAGATGAATAAAATAGATCAGCATGAGCGTAAGATTTATTTATGGAAAGATGCTGATTCAGATAATATTATCGGATTAGTGGGATTTGATCAACATGATGATACAGATACTTTAGTTGTGCGTTATTTATCCATCAATCCTTCTTTTAGAGAAGAAGGACTTACTTATGATATACTGACGGCATTAAAAAAAGAGTATCCCGTTTATTCCCTTACTGGAGTAATTTCTCTATCAACAATTTTGTCAAAATGGACAAAGCGTCGCCAAGAGGAATCTGATAATAATCAAGAACACACTACCCAAGTCTAGGAGATAAGTGTCAATATGAACGAGCAAACAAATGGATTAACACTAGATCTAGCGGCCTTTGAGGGGCCGCTAGATTTACTATTACACTTAATTAAAGATTTAAAAGTGGATATTTTCGATATTCCAATTAATTTAGTTACAGACCAATATTTAGCCTATATTCATACTTATGAAGCGCTATCTCTGGATGTTGCTTCAGAATATTTGGTGATGGCCGCTACATTACTGGAAATTAAAACGCAAATGATGTTACCTAAAACACCTAAAGAGGTTGTTGAAGAAGAGGAAGATCCACGCGATTCTTTGGTAGAACAATTACTAGCTTTCCAACAATATCAAGAGATATCTCATATATTAGCGGATAAACAGGCTGAAAGATCTTTAGAATACACCAAGCAACCAACTGATTTATCAGCATATCAAGCTAAAATACCGATGACTGGACGCCAACTAACGCCGGATGACTTATACAGAGCTATTCAAAAAATGGCCTTCCGATTAAAGAATCAACAACCGATCCAAACAACGATTGCGGGAGAACTTTACTCAGTAAGTGCTGCAATGGCTGATATCCGTGAAGCCTTTGTCTCGTCAAACCGAAATGTTTTAATGTTCCAAGATACTGTTTTTATTGGTAAAATTCACTCACGAAGTCAAATTGTCAGCTTGTTTCTAGCAATTTTAGAATTAGTGAAGTCAAATGAGTTATACTTATACCAAGAAAACTTAAGGGCAGATATTCAATTGATTAGACGGGAGGAAAGTGAATGAATGCAGTCGCTGCGATAGAAAGTTTACTTTTCGTAGCAGGTGAAGACGGTATTGCTGTGGATGAACTTGCGAATTTACTGGAAATAAAGTCAGAATGGGCCTTATATTATGTGATGGTATTGAGAAATCGTCTGCAACACGATCCGCAATCGGGTTTGAGAATTACAGTGATTAATGAACGGGTCCAATTGGTGACAAAAGCGACATATGGTGATGTAGTGAAGAAATATGCGGTGTCTCCTTTCGCTACAAAACTATCACAAGCAGCTTTAGAAACGTTAGCGATTATTGCCTACCAACAACCGGTGACAAGGATGACAATTGATGATATCCGGGGCGTTCAATCGTCAAACATGATCCATAAATTGCTAGAGCGAGATTTAATTATGGAAACGGGTCGACAAGATTCACCGGGGAGACCAATCATATATGAGGTGACATCTTACTTTTACCAATACTTTGGATTAGAGTCTTTAAACGACTTGCCAGACATCCATAATTTAGTGTTAGATGGGTCTGTAGATGAAGAAACCCTTTTTAAAATAGATGAGCATGGCGAACCCATGCAAAAGGAATTCAACCAAATAACAAAAGACGAGCCAACAGAATAGGTCACCAATAGGAGTTATTGAATAATGGAAAGATTACAGAAAGTGATGGCACACGCAGGAGTTGCCTCTAGACGAGAATCAGAGAAATTAATTACGGCGGGACGCGTCAAAGTTAATGGACAAGTTGTTAGAGAATTAGGAAAAAAAGTGTCAAATTCTGATCGTATTGAAGTAGACGAGGTACCTATTTATAAAGAAGAGCCAGTTTACTATGTATTTTATAAACCAACTGGCGTGATTTCTGCTGTAAAAGATGATAAAGGGCGTAAAGTTGTGACAGACTTTTTTCCAGATGTCGAACAGCGTATTTATCCGGTAGGACGATTAGACTACAATACATCCGGTTTACTGTTGTTAACCAATGACGGTGAATTTGCGAATACTTTAATGCACCCGCGTTACGAGATTAATAAAGTTTATGTGGCAAAAGTTGAGGGGATTATTACTGGAGAAGAGCGTAAGCAATTAGAACGTGGCGTTGAAATTGATGGTGGTAAAACAGCACCTGCACAAGCTAAAATTCTTTCTGTTGATAAGGATAAAAAAACAACAATTATTGAGGTGATTATCCACGAAGGACGTAATCGCCAAGTCCGTAAGATGCTTGAAGCAGTAGGACACCCCGTTACTAAATTAAAACGCGAACGCTACGGATTTTTAGATCTTAAAGGCTTAAAACCAGGAGATAGTAGAATTTTATTGAAGCATGAAATCGAAGAGCTATTAACGATTGCTAAGAAGAAATAAGTAATATACTTGAAATAAGTAAGATACTTGCTATAATAAGAGTAGTAAGAAAATAAATTTGAAGCAATCTTCAGGGCAGGGTGAAATTCCCGATCGGCGGTAAAGTCCGCGACTCCCATTTTGGGACTGATCTAGTGAAATTCTAGAACCGACTGTAAAGTCAGGATGGAAGAAGATGGGCGAACAAAGGCTGTTTGTCTATACTCTTTTTACCTTGAAGGTGGAAAGAGTTTTTTTATTTCCACTTTTGAGTGCCGACCCATGAAGTAGAAAAGGAGAGCATTTATATGGGAAAGAATCACACTAAGGAAATAGTATTGGTTGCAATTGTTGGGGCATTATCATTTATTTTGATGTTTATTGGTTTTCCAATCATCCCAGCGTTACCCTATTTAAAGGTAGACTTTTCATTGGTGCCAATCTTACTTGTTGCTTTTATTTCGGGACCCAAAAAAGCTACTGCAGCTGGCTTAATTGCAAATGGCTTACATTATATTTACACTGGTGGTGAGATGGGTATTCCAATAGGAGACGCTACTGCCTTTATCGCTACTATAGCCTATATCTTACCGATATACTATCTATTAAAAGATCAAATGGTAACAGTATATTCAGGTAGAAAGTCAGCTAAAGAAATGAACTTTGCAAAAACGATTGCCGCATATTTATCAGCTACTCTTTCTTTAACGATTGTGATGACTATCTTAAACTACTTCGTGATTACGCCATTCTACATGCAAGTAATGAACTTCGATGTAGGTAATATGCAAACATATATCCTAGCGGGTATTATCCCATTCAATCTGATCAAAGGCGTATTGGTTTCACTATTGGCACACTTTGTTTTAGTTCAAAGTTTACCAACTTTAGTCAGTCGATTTGGAACGCTCGAATATTCACACCGTTGAAAATGAAGATAGACTCATTTTTTGCTATAATAGAGACCAAAGGATAAATAACAAACGCAAAAATATTATATAGGAATGTTGGAGGGGTAGAATTGGATACTTTATTAATGGCGATTGCTTTTAAGGTCCAAGCCCTCCCTCAAAATTCTGTATACCAAGTGTTGATTGGCAAGCGAACTGCTACAACACTTTTTTTTGCTTTTTCGAATCATTTAACCGCTTATTTGGGGCTGTACCCTAAACTTCAAAAAAATGTCTGGCTATCCTATACTCAAAATGTAGAAGACTATATTTCAATAGAGGCAATTTTTCGGCAAGATAACCATTCAGAGTTTATGGAGTTAATTTTTGATAAAATATTACCCAGTCGAAATGGTCTAATTATTGCAAATCATCATCATAAACACCATCTAGCCTTTAAATTATTGTTGCAAGTATTATCCAATCACCTAGCTGAAAATTCACATTATAGTCCAATTGTTCAAGATTTAGATATACAACAATTTATCAAAAGTTTTGTATTAATGATAAAAAGAGAAAATGCTGATAAAGCTGATTTAACAGCCATAGGTCATAGCCTCCACCAGCAATTAATCAAGGACCTTACCGATTTTCCCAACCAGGCAGCCTTGTTATTCCTTGAGCAGTTTGAGGGCGCTCAATTACCAGCACAAACCCTTGAACAAGCTGCTGAAAATCATCAGCTTTCTAAACGTGCAGTTGTCATTACACAACAAGCTGTGTTGGACCAACTCTATCAGAATTGGCTGAGTGGGGAGACTTTAGAGGATACCACTCATTGGCTTCAAGTATTCACCAGAGGACTTTTTAACCAGTTTCCAATTTGGAACCAAACAACACAAGAAACTTTGGATATGTTCAATCAAGGGAACAGCTTGGAACAAATTGCGTTTAAAAGAGGATTGAAACTCTCTACAATTACAGAACATATCATCGAGATATCTTTGAGTAATCCCAAAATCATCGAACCATTGGTAGTTGAGTTACTTGACTTAAAGGATATTGGCATTTTAATAACAACTAAACCAGATGTAACCTATGAAGGCTTTAAGGATAGATTTGGAGAAAAAGCGTATTGGTTATATCGCTATTGGCATATTGTGTACCAGAAAGGAGATCATCATGATCGATTGGCATCAACGTCTTAAAGAAATGACAGGTTATCAGGCTTTTAAGCCAGGACAATTGACAAGTTTAGAGGCCTTAGAGTGTCAAGAAAATGTGATCGCTATCTTACCAACTGGTGGTGGCAAATCCTTAATTTATCAAATCCATCAATATCATGAAAAGGGTGTTACACTAATTATTTCGCCACTGATATCCTTGATGCAAGATCAAGTAAGTCAGTTGCAACAAATGGGATTAGGTAGAGGTATTGCCATAAATTCTACCTACAACCGTCAAGAACAAGAGTATATCTTAAATCATCTATCTGACTATCAATTCTTGTTTCTTTCACCCGAAATGCTGCTTAAAGAACCAGTGATGCATGCAATTCAACAAATGTATATTCACTTGTTGGTCATTGATGAGGCGCATTGTATTTCTCAATGGGGTTATGATTTCAGGCCACAATATACTGAATTAAAAAGTGTACGTCAGCGCTTAAACTATCCTAAAACATTGGCTTTATCAGCAACAGCTAACCAGACAGCATTAGCTGATATTCAATCATACTTATTTGAAGCATATGAATCTGTTCAACTCATTAAAGAATCAGTAGATCGTCCCAATATTTTTTATTTGTTTGATGAAATCGAATCGGATGAAGTAAGAATACATAAACTACAAGACTGGTTAGATATGCTACCTAAACCAGGTATCGTTTATGTGCATCATAAAAGTGAGTTAGAAGAACTTAACCAATGGATGAAAGATCATACAGATTTGCGGGTAGCTTCTTATCATGGGGATAAAAGCCTAGAAGACCGGCATATTATTCAAAGCCAATTTCTTCAAGGTGAATTAGACGTTGTTTTTGCTACATCCGCTTTTGGCATGGGGATTAATCATAGTCATATCCGGTTTGTTTTACATTATCATTTGCCTAAAAATATGGCTGATTTTATTCAAGAAGTAGGACGGGCAGGTCGGGATCAAAAGCAGTCAGTCTCAATCGTCTTATATGACAAAAGAGAGGCAGCTAGACTACAACAAATGCGACGATTATTAGAGGGCGAGGCTGATTTATTAGATGAGTTATTAGTCCAATTGTTTAACGGGGACTTACCACAACAACAGATAGGTCAATATGCAGAGAGTATAGGAGCCATGTTGTATTTTTATGGCCATCATTTCTCTGATTACCAATCGGCTAAAGTACATGCAGAAAAATTGCGAAATGAACGACTTCAACAAATTTATCAAATGCTAGATTTAATGAATAATGAACATTGCTATCGGGATTTTCTCTTGCGTCAGTCTGATGCGTCAACTGCTGAAAAAAATCAATTATGTTGCAGTAATTGCCAGCCGAATTATAGAAATAATAGTGTTTGGCAAAAGTTAATAGATTTGCCAAATCGAGTAGCTACTAACAAGAAGCAAGTAAACGAAGATTTTCAACAAATGTGGACCCAGCGTTTGCAAGCATTATTATCTTGAAAACGCTGTATAAAGTTTTATTAAATTCACTAAAGAAATACTGACATAAAAGGGGGTTCATGGTACAATTCTTGGTGTTGAGAAAGGGGTATATGGATGAAATTCTGGGATAAGTTGACTAAAAAAAATCAAGATAAAACAGAAGTAAATATTGAACAAAAATCTGAACAAGGTAGTTCGGTGTCTTCTGAACAAACTCCCCCTACAAGTGATGACTTTCAGAATCAAGGGTTTGGCGAATTTGAAAATTTGAAAAATCAAAAGTACACAAGAACGGCTCGTAATAAGAAAAATAATCAAGATACAGTATCAACAACTTCAAAAGTTATCGCCTTCTTACTTTTTGTGATGATTGTTGTGCCTTTTTTATTGATTGCCTATATGAAAAATGAAGATAAGGTACCTGAACCTGAATCAACTGAACAAGTGATGATTTCGAAAACACAAAATATTGAATCCATCTCAAAAGCGAGTGAGTCAGCATCCATTTCAGCATCTGAATCAGTTTCTGCGTCAATCGCTGCATCTGAAAGTGCAGTAGCCGCTTCAGAATCAGAATCTGCCCGTCTAGCATCTGAACAAGAATCATCAAGTATCGCTGCTAGTATAGCGGAGTCAAATGCTGCAGTAGCGGCTTCAGAAGCAGCAGCGCAAAGTGCTGCTGAATCTGCATCAATTGCAGAGTCACAAGCAATAGCGGAGCAAGAATCAATTGCTGCTTCAGAAAGTGCTTCGACTTCAACAGGTACTTATACTGTTCAAGCAGGAGATAACTTATACCGTATCGCTGTAAACAATGGCATGACCTTAGATGAATTACTTGAATTGAATGGTTTACAACAGGGTTCTAGTATTGGACCAGGAACCGTTCTACGTGTGAATTAATATAGAATGAAAGAGTGGTGGACAGATTGTCTAAAGCAATTCAAGTTGCAATCGATGGACCGGCATCATCTGGTAAGAGTACAATTGCTAAAAAAATTGCTAAAAAGTTAGCTTATGTTTATTTAGATACAGGAGCTATGTATCGTGCAATCACTTTATTAGCCTTAGAAAACAACATCGCGGCTGAAGATGTAGAGAAATTAAAAGTACTAGCAGAAGCTAGTGAAATTACCTTTGAACCTACCAAAGATGGTCAACGTGTACTGGTAAACGGGTTAGATCAGTCTGCAGAGATACGTACTGATCGTATCTCTAAACAAGTATCAAAATACGCTGCAGTGTCAGAAGTTCGTCAGGTTTTAGTTGAAAAACAAAGAGCTTATACACAAAACGGTCAGGGCGTTGTGATGGATGGGCGCGATATTGGAACAGTCGTATTACCAGATGCAGAAGTAAAGATATTCCTGACTGCTTCTGCTGAGGAACGTGGCCGTCGCCGCTTTTTAGAAAACCAAGAAAAAGGTTATTCGGATATGAATTTAGTTGATTTAATTGAGGATATAAAACGTCGTGATTTATATGACACAACAAGAGAAGATAGTCCGTTAGTACCAGCAGATAATGCGGTAATGCTTGATTCATCTGGCTTAACGATTGAAGAGGTAGAGGATAAGATTCTAGCCGAAATTCAGCAAGCAATAGCATAAATAAACTTGCAAAAATAACAACAATCACAAAATGAGGCAAAACTCAAGAGAATTTTGCCTCGTTTTGTTGTCTTTGAGGAATAAATGTTGAATATATTTTAAATAAATGATACAATAGTAATTGATCATTGGCTTAGTGCGAATGAGGTAGTACACTTAGGAGAGGATTTAAAGTATGTCAAACGAATTTGAACAAAATCAAAATAATGAAGAAATTCCATCAATGGAAGAGATTCTAGCTGAATCAGTAGAAGTAAAAATTGGAGATACTGTTACAGGTGAAGTATTATCAATCGACGATAATCAAGTAATTGTTGGTATCGAAGGTGCAGGTGTTGAAGGGGTTATTCCTTTCAAAGAATTATCTGCTCAACCAATTGACTCAATTGAAGAAGTTGCTAAAGTTGGCGACACT
Source organism: Aerococcus sp. HMSC10H05 (assembly GCF_001806975.1). Lineage (NCBI taxonomy): Bacteria > Bacillati > Bacillota > Bacilli > Lactobacillales > Aerococcaceae > Aerococcus > Aerococcus sp. HMSC10H05. The sequence goes on along the minus strand of NZ_KV787006.1, from coordinate 27,866 downwards.
TTAGAGTTAGTTGTAATTAAACAAATCAAAGAAAAAGAAAATGGTTCATTCTTACTTTCTCGCCGTCGTATCGAAGCGAAAAAAGTATGGGCTGAATTAGAAGTTAAAGCTGAAAACGGTGAAACAATCACTGTTCCAGTTAAGAGCGTAGTTAAAGGTGGATTAGTTGTTGATGCGGGTGTCCGTGGTTTCATCCCAGCTTCAATGGTTGAAGACTTTTTCGTTGACGATTTCTCTCCATACAAAGGCCAAGAATTAGAAGTTAAAATTGTTGAAATTGAACCTAGCGAAAACCGTTTAATTCTTTCTCACAAAGAAATTGCTGCTGAAAAACGCATTGCTGAACGTGCAGAAAAATTAAACTCATTCCAAGAAGGCGATAAAGTAACAGGTACAGTAGCACGCTTGGCTAACTTCGGTGCATTTATTGACTTAGGTGGTATCGATGGTTTAGTACACATCTCTCAAATCGCTCAAGCACACGTTAACCATCCTTCAGATGTATTAAGCGAAGGACAAGAAGTTGAAGTATTAGTGCTTTCAGTAGATGAAGAACGTGGACGTATTTCATTATCTATTAAAGCTTTACAACCTGGACCATGGGAAAATATTGAAGAAAAAGCACCTAAAGGTGCAGAATTAGAAGGTACTGTACGTCGTTTAGTTGACTTCGGTGCATTCGTTGAAGTATTCCCAGGTGTTGAAGGTTTAGTTCACATTTCTCAAATTTCTCATGACCATATTGCTACACCAGCTGAGAAGTTAACAGAAGGTCAAGCTATCCAAGTTAAAGTTTTAGACGTTGATGCTGAAAACGAACGTTTATCACTATCTATTAAAGCCTTAGAAGAAGCACCAGAAGTTGATGCATCTGCACAGTCTGCTGCACCTCGCGAAGAAAAACGTCAAAACAAACCTCGTAAACAAAACAACAACCGTCGTAACAATGCTTCTCAAGCATCATCAGACGATGAATCAGGTTTCACATTTGGTGATTTATTAGGTGACCAATTGAAAAACATCGATTTCGGCGACGATAATGAATAATAATTATTAATAAACCATAAGTTTGGTTTGATGGTAGGTTGGGGAAACTCGCCTACCTTTTTTATTTAAATGTTTGCTATTGAAAGGGGGCAAAACGATGTCTAATTTAACAATTGCAATTGTCGGTAGACCAAATGTGGGTAAATCTACTATTTTTAACCGTATAGTTGGTGATCGAATTTCAATTGTCCAAGATGAACCTGGCGTTACCCGTGATAGAATTTATGCGCAAGGAGAATGGTTAGGTAAACAATTAAATGTGATTGATACAGGTGGTATAGAATTTAATGACCAAGATTTCATGACACAAATTCGCTTGCAAGCTGAAATTGCAATGGAAGAAGCAGATGTCATTATTATGATGACGAATGTCCGTGAAGGTGTAACAAAGACCGATTCTCAGATTGCGAGTATGTTACGTAAAACAGATAAACCTGTTGTTTTAGCAGTGAATAAGGTGGATAATCCAGAACAAAGAGCTGAAATTTACGATTTTTATTCATTAGGGTTAGGGGATCCATATCCAATTTCTGGCTCTCATGGCCTAGGAATCGGTGATATATTAGAAGAAGTATTCCATTTGGCGCCTGATGATATTGAAAATGATGATGATGACGATACAATTTCCTTTGCTTTAATTGGTCGTCCAAACGTTGGTAAATCATCATTAGTAAATGCAATTTTAGGTGAAAATCGTGTAATTGTATCGAATGTTGCAGGTACAACTCGTGATGCAATTGATACCAGTTTTGAAGATGAGGGGCAAGTCTTTAAAATTATTGATACTGCAGGTATCCGTAAACGTGGTAAGGTCTATGAAGCAACTGAAAAATACTCTGTAATGCGAGCTATGCGCGCTATAGAAAGAGCACAGGTATGTTTAGTTGTCTTGAATGCTGAAGAAGGTATTCGTGATCAAGATAAGACAATTGCAGGATACGCGCATGAAGCGGGTCGTGGTATTATGATTGTTGTGAATAAATGGGATACCATTGAAAAAGATCATCATACGATGAAGAAATTTACAGATGATATTCGTCGTGAATTCCAATTTATTGATTATGCACCAATTATTTTTGTGTCTGCAGAAACTAAACAGCGTTTAACCCAGTTACCGGAGATGATTGCTCATGTCTATGGCAACTTTAATCGCCGTGTACAATCTTCATTATTAAATGAGGTATTAGTCGATGCAATTCGTATTAATCCAGCACCTTCTGATAAAGGTAGAAAATTACGTATTTACTATCTGACACAAGTAAAAACTTCACCTCCAACTTTTGTCGCTTTTGTGAATGATGAAGAATTGATGCACTTCTCATATGAGCGCTTTCTTTCAAATCAAATCAGAAAATCATTTGATTTCTTAGGGACACCTATTCAAATCATAACAAGAAATAGAAAATAACGAAAAAGGTGCAAAATCCTATTATTTTATGCCAAAAACGTTGTTATATAGCGGTTTGTATGGTATTCTATAAAAGGATTATCCGAGAGACATTTCGATTATCCCGTATATTTATCTTAGAATAAATATATCCGAAAGAATTTCGGAGGAGGTGAAATTAGAATGGCAAATAAAGCAGAATTAGTACAAAATGTTGCAAATGCAGTAGGTGATTCTAAAAAAAGTGTAGCACCGGTTGTAGATGCAGTTTTCGAACAAATCGAAGCATTTTTAGCTGACGGCGAAAAAGTTCAATTAATCGGTTTTGGTAGCTTTGAAGTTCGTGATCGTGCAGCGCGTAAAGGTCGCAACCCTCAAACAGGCGATGAAATTGAAATTCCTGCAAGCAAAGTACCAGCTTTCAAACCTGGTAAAGCATTAAAAGATGCAGTTAAATAGAAACAATCTATAATCGTTGATATATCAAGGTATATCAGCGGTTATTTTTTTGTTTTAGTCAAAAAGAAGCAGAAAAGAAGCGATTATTTTATTTAAAGTTGCCTCTTGAGGAAACCGTGTAATGCATGACATAGAGGCATCAAGTTCTAGGGGAGCTTCATTGTATTAATTGATTTGCTATATATTGTTAAACAGTCTCAGCAGAATTCGAACCGTGAATGAATCATTCATTGACTAAAAATATTAGTAGATAAGAAAAGAGGCTGGGACAAAAATATCTCAGCCTCTCTTTACTATATAAAGATGTTTATCATCGGGTTTCAAAAGTCAGCATTGACCGATACTGTCCAAAATGCGCCAATAACATTACATTATTATTCGGCTTTTCGTCTAGTAAGTCAATGCTAAACGACTTTTTGATCACCTTCATTTATATATGTTTTTTATTTACTACTTTATTTGAAGAATAGGGGTATGTTCACTGACATGACCTTCTGCAATAGGTTCAACATTTTCATATTGGTGACCATTTGTAACAAGCACCATAACGTCTGAATCATAGCCTGCTTCTTTAATTACGGATAAGTCAAAGCTACCCAAAAGGTCTCCTTTCGCTACCATGTCGCCTTGTTCAACCTGACTCGTAAAGCCATGTCCATTTAAATTAACAGTATCAATACCGATGTGGATTAATACTTCTAATCCTGATTCACTGACTAGTCCATATGCGTGGCCTGTTTCTGAAGCAATCGTTAAGCTACCAGAAATAGGGGCATAGATTTGACCGCTTTCATCTGGAATAATAGCTAATCCGGGTCCCATCATACCTTGAGAAAATACGGGATCGTTTACAGCTTCTAATGGCGTAATTTTACCAGAAATAGGCGCTTCTATCGTTAAGTCGTTTGTTACATATGTATTATTAGAAGTTTTATCGCTTGTTTTAGATGCTATATACTGGTCATCATTTTGGTCAGCAACGACTTTAGCTTCTTTTTCTTTTTCAACTTGAACTTGTTTTGCTTCTTTTTTAACCAAAGATTTTCCATAAATGAAAGTTGCAATAAATGCAATAATTATGGATACAGCAATGGCAAGCATAAAGGTTGGGATAAATTTAGGAATGATGGCAACGAATCCAATTACACCAGCTGGTCCTAATGATTGGCTACGAACATTAAAGATACCTAAAATGACTGAAGCAATACCAGAAGCTATCAATCCAATAAAGAATGGATACTTCAATTTTAGGTTTACACCAAACATAGCAGGTTCAGTAATACCTAACATAGCTGATAGAGAAGATGATGTTGCCAAACCTTTTGTTTTTTCATTTTTCGTAATAAAGTATACTGCTAGAGTAGCTGCACCTTGAGCAACATTGGCTACTGAAGCAATTGGGAAAATAAAATTACCACCAGTAGTCGCAACATCTGCAATTAAGGCAGTTTCAATTGCTGGGAATGATTGATGTAATCCAGTTAATACAATTGCTGAATAGAATAGACCGAATACACCGTAGCCAAAAGCACCTAAATAAGAAATAGCTTCTACAATTCCGTTTAATAATAGGTCAGAAAGGGTACGTAAGATTGGCCCAACAACTGTAAAAGTAATTATACCAGTAAGGATTACTGTAAGCATCGGAGTAAAGGTAAAGTCAATCGCGTCTTTTAGATATTTATGGAAGAAGTTTTCAAATTTAGCTAGAATCCATGCGACCCCAATAACAGGTAAAACTTGTCCTTGATAACCAGCTTGCGCAATTTCTAAACCAAAGATATTCCATACAGGCATTTCACCAGCAGCCGTTACATTTGCAACGTCATAACCATTCACCAATTGTGGCATCACCATGATTAACCCCATTGTTGCACCTAAATAAGGATTTCCGCCAAATCGTTTTGTTGCTGAAAAGGCAATTAAAACCGGCAGAAAGGCAAAGGCAGCAGAGGCGAACATATTAATCATGTTTGCAAAGTCAGCCCAAGCAGGATACATGGCAACTAGTGCTTCAGGTCCAAATAAGTTTTCGCTCGTTAAAACATTGTTGACAGCCATAATCAGACCACCAGCAGTTAATGCAGGAATTAAGGGAACAAAAATATCCGATAATACCTTAATAACTGCCATCACGGGATTTTGCTTGCCTTGATTTTTAGCTGTTTCCTTAACTTCCTCTTGTGAAGCGGGTTTAATATTAGCGATCTTGGTATATTCCTCATAAACTTTGTTTACATCACCAGGACCAACGATGATTTGATATTGCCCATTTGCTTTAAAAGTACCTTTCAAGTCTAGATCATTATCTAAGGCATCTTGATCGATTTTTGAATCGTCATTCACAACTAGACGTAATCGTGTAGCACAGTGGGCTGCGGTTACGACATTATCTTCTCCCAGGGCTGTATAGATACGTTTGGCAACTTCTTTATGATTCATTTACTTTACCTCTCTTCTTTGTAAATAATGACTTGTAAATTTAAGCGTTTTCATTTACTTGATTAGAATTTTAACAGGCTGTGATAGATATGTCAAACGTTTGACAGAAAAATATCATTTCCAATTATAAAGTGTTGCAAATTAAGGTAGTAAAATATGGAAACGCTTGCTATTTTTCTGAGATATGCTTAAAATGATACCAACATAAACGTATAAATGAAGATTTCACTATATATCTTTTATCAAGGAGGAAGCGTATGGCTTTTAAATTACATACTTTTAATCAGGAAGACCGTTATCGCGATTATGGAGAATGGTCACAAGAATACATTGAATCATTGAATGATTTAGCTGCTCAATCCCCTTGGCGCAATCATTTTCATATCGAACCTAAGACAGGATTATTGAATGATCCAAATGGCTTTTCTTTTTATAATGGGGAATGGCATCTCTTCTACCAATATTATCCATTCGGCCCTGTTCATGGCCTTAAATCTTGGTATCATTTAACATCTAAGGACTTAGTCCACTGGGAGGAAAAAGGTATTGGCTTATTACCTGATAATGCTTTGGATGCTCACGGTGCATACTCTGGTTCGGCAGTAGCTGATGGTGAAGATTTAAGATTGTTTTATACAGGAAATGTAAGAGATGATCAATGGATTCGTCATCCTAAACAAAACACCATCACATATAATCCAGACAAAGGTGGATTTAGCGAAAAGCAACTGATTATTGATGAAATTGATCTAGCAACAGACCATTTTCGAGATCCGATGTATTTCACTGCTCACGACCATTCATGGCTAGTCATTGGCGGACAGAGAGTTTCCGATAATAAGGGGACCCTTTACCTATATCGAGCTGAAACAACTCATTTAGATCAATGGACCTTCCACAGTGAATTGCCGATTGCGCAGGCAGATTCAGCCTATATGTTTGAGTGTCCGAATATTAATCAAGTGGATGGCAAAGTGTTTGTCACATTCTGTCCTCAAGGCATTGATCGTGATCAATTAGCGTATCAAAATATATACCCAAATGCTTACTTAATCGCAGATGCCTTTACCCCAGATGGTCAGTTAGAAAATCCAGGAAAATTATATAACTTAGATTACGGTTTTGATGTGTATGCAAGTCAATTGATTAACGCTCCTGATGGGAGAGTGCTAGGTGTTTCTTGGTTAGGATTGCCAGAAATAGATTATCCTACAGATGCATACGGCTACCAAGGCGCTTTGAGTTTGATTAAAGATTTCCGTATAAAAAATGGTCATTTATACCAATACCCAGTTGAGGAAATGCTTGCTTTAAGACAAGCCCCTATCCATTTTTCTGAAAATATTACTGTAGAAAAAAATGCTTATGAATATGCATTTGAAGTATTCGCTAACCAGGAAGCGACTGTTTATTTATATGCTGATTCTGATAAAAAACACTTTGTAACCTTATCCATTAATACAATTGATGGTAAGATAGTACTTGATAGAAGTGATATGGGTGCTAGTTTTGGTGCCGAATTTGGCGTAAGCCGTCAATTAACATTAACAGGTCAAGAAAATGTTAAAGTAAATGTCTTCGTAGATGAGTCCGTCTTAGAGGTATTTATAAATGATGGTGCTTATGTTTTATCATCAAGAATCTTTACAGCAGATGAACAACAAAAAAATATTTTTGCGGAAGGAACCGACAATAACGTCATTTATCCCTTGCAAAAATAGTGAATAGGGGGAAGTAAATTGCGCGCAAAGTTACAAGACGTAGCAGCTTTGGCAGGCGTTTCAGTGACAACAGTTAGTCGGGTAATCAATCAAAAGGGGTACCTATCTCAAAAAACAATTGAAAAAGTGCACAAAGCTATGAAGGAATTGAATTATTATCCTAATTCCTTAGCACGGAGTTTACAAGGTAAATCAACTAAACTAGTAGGGCTAATATTTCCAAATATTGATACCATATTTTACGCAGAATTAGTCAACAATCTTGAACAAATACTTTTTGCAAAAGGATATAAAACAATTATTTGTAATAGTGAACGAGATGAGGCTAAGGAAGCTGATTATTTGAATATGCTCCAGTCTAATCAGGTGGAGGGTATAATTGCTGGTGCACATAATTTAAATTATACAGATTATGAGCGCGTAACTGCACCAGTGATATCCTTTGACCGTTTTATTGGGGAAAACATTCCAATCGTATCATCAGATAATTACCAAGGGGGGAGATTGGCTACAGAGACATTGCTGAAGAGTCATTCGACTAAACCTTGGATGATAACTGGTACTAACGACCCCAATTCTCCAACATATTTACGTTATCAAGCTTTTATGGATGTGACAAAGGAACGTGGTTTAGAGGGACATCTAACGAAAATTCCAAAAGAATTCTCACAAATAAGAAAGCAATTGAAGATTAAAGCGTTATTGACGGAAGAAAGACCGGATGCTATTTTTTGTTCTGATGATTTAACAGCTTTACTAGTGATGAATACAGCACGGGAATTGGGCCTATCCATTCCTGATGATTTAAGAATTGTAGGTTATGATGGTACGAATTTTATTCAGACTTACGTACCACAATTAACGACGATTGCACAACCTATTAGGGACTTAGCTGAATTATTGGTGGATGTTTTATTACAACAAATTGATCACTCGCTTGAAGTTAAAAAGCATGCAGATAATCGTTATATTCTACCAATTAAATTGATTCCTGGCCAAACTGTATAATAATGGCAATTAGAGATATAGAAGGTGAAAACATTGGAAGAAATTCTATTTAAGGCTATGGGGACGAGCATTAGGTTAACCATTGCTCACGAACAAGCACATGAAATATTGGCAGAAGCTAAACAACGGCTTTTAGATTTTGAAAAGCGTTTTTCTGCTAACGATGCGCACAGCCTTTTGATGCAAGTGAATGCGAAGGCAGGCATTAGTCCTGTTGAAGTAGATGATGATATTTTCAAGTTGATTGCCATCGGGAAAAGATACTCTCTAAAAGAAAACACTTGCTTAAATATTGCGATTGGGCCTCTAGTGAAGTTATGGAAGATCGGTTTCAAGGGTGCAAATTTACCTGATAAGAACAGCATTCAAACTCGCTTAGCACTAACTGATCCTCGAGATATTATCCTTGATGATCAAGCTAAAACAGTATATTTACAAAAAAAGGGGATGGAAATTGATTTAGGCGCATTAGCCAAAGGTTATTTTGCAGATTTAATAAAAGATTTTTTCCTGAGTAAAGGTGTTCAATCCGGTATGATTAATTTAGGTGGTAATGTATTATTAATAGGTAGTCATCCAAAAAATCCCGGTGGCTTTTGGCATGTAGGTATTCAAGATCCTGAGCAACAACGTAACCATTTAAGTGGTATTTTACAATTCCAAGATGGTTCAGTTGTGACATCTGGTATTTATGAAAGACAATTTGAGTATGCAGGGAAAAGTTACCATCATATTTTTGATCCACAAACTGGCTATCCAGTGGAAAGTGATATTGCAGGCTTAACAATTGTTTCAAAATCATCACTGATAGGAGAAATTTATACTTCTTTATATTTTCATCTATCTAGTGATGACTTACTAAAGCAATTATCAAGCGTTGTTGGCGTCGAAGCTGTAGTCATAAGAAAAGATGGGCAAGTTTTGTTAACGGAAGGTATAAAGCCTTTCTATACACCTATTGCGCGAGCAGTTAATTCGAAAGATTAAGCAGTGATTTAGAAGGTGAGACAAAAGTCGTTAAAATTGACATACTAGACCAAAAGCTGAACAATAACGAAATGTGATTGGCGCATTTTGAGTAGTATCGGACAATGCTGACTTTTGAAACGCGAGGATAAACGTTCTTATATAGGAAAGAGAGGCTGAGATATTTTTGTCCCAGCCTCTTTTTTTATAAGTGTCAGTGTCAGCTATGATAAACTCTTTTTCTAAGAAGATTTGTAACCTTGGTTGGAGATTTTATCCAGTCAATTATGCTAAAATAAGCTAGGTATAGGAGGTTGGATCTTTTGGACCAATTGGTAAATGAATTTATAACATATATACAACAAAATAATATTGAAAAAGCCAACAAGGTTTTTGAAAAAATGTTAGATCAGTTAGAAAATGAAGATGCTCAAGTATTAGCACAAACGGGGTACAGCCTAGCCCAATTAGGTTTTGTTGATTATGCTAATGAGATTTATACGGTGGGGGAAAAACGGTTTCCAGAAGAAGATTCTTGGATATTATTAAAAGGGGAACTTGCCTTAGACAATGGACAAGTAGAAGAATCAATTGATGAATTACTTAAAATTGTACCTGAAAGTCCGCTATATGTAGATGCCTTGTTGTTACAAGCGGATGCTTATCAAATGTATAATTTACCAGAAGTGGCTTTGGTGAAATTAAATGAAGCAAGAGAATTAGCGCCAAATCAACCAGTGATTTTATACGGGATTGCGGAATTAAGATTTCAACAAGGAGAGTTCCAACAGGCTTTGCCACTATATGAAAGACTATTGCAATCCGAAGAGACACCGGAATCTTTATTGGAGACGATAGAAGCACATTTTGCTTATGCGAAAGCGGCAACTGGTAATTTTGAAGAAGCTATTGAATTAATTGAAGCAACACCAGAAAATGATCGAACGGATGAACAGCAAGAACAATTAGCCTTTTATTATGCAGAAACAGAAAATTTTGAGAAAGCTAATACAATCTTAGAAAATTTATATGAAGATGACAAATTATCAGATGGCTTATTAGTTGTTTATGCTCAAGTAAAGAATGCCTTCCATGATCATGACGGTGCTTTAGAATTGATGAATAAAGCGATTCAAATAAACCCTTATGAGGCAAGGTTATATTTCTTAAAAGCAGAATTTGCACAACAAACTGGCAACCGAGAAACAGCTCGTGAAGCTTTAGAATTCGCGTTGGATATCGATCCGGATTATAGCCAGGCATTAGTCTTACTACTGCAATTATTCATCGATGATGAAGATTATGGTACTGCTCGTGCGTTGATTCAAGATATGGATGAAAAAGGTATTGAATTTGATCGTTATGTTTGGATGAAAGCTAAGGTATTCCAAGAATTGGAAGAGTTTGATTTTGCAAGACAATCATACACAGATGCTTATGCACAATTAAAGGAAGATTACTCATTCTTACAAGATTACTTTGTTTTCTTAAGGGAAGCTGGAGATTGGCGACAAATTCAAGCTGTCTTTGAAGGCCAAGCTGACTTGGCCCAAAGACCAGAGTTTCAAGATGTGTACGAAAGTTTACAAGATTGGTTAGCTGAAAACGAAGAATATTAGATAATAGATTGCACTAATAGAACTTTAGGAGGCAAGATTATGCGCATATTAGTAACAGGATTTTTAGGTAGAATGGGTTCAACAGCAGCTAATATGGTTTTGAACCATGAAGGTTTTGAATTAGTAGCTTTAGTAAATACTGATTTAGATAAGCATGCAGAACAAGTAGCTGAATGGCAAGATAAAGCATCAGTTTTTGAAAGTATTCAAGAAGCGATTGATCAAGTAGCAATTGATGTAGCGATTGACTTTACTATTCCAGCTGCAGCTTATCAAAATACTAAATATTATATTGAACATAATATTCATCCAGTCGTTGGTACAACAGGTTTCACTGATGCAGAGATTGAAGAATTGACTATTTTATCTAAAGAGAAACAGTTAGGTGGTTTAATTGCACCGAATTTTGCAATCGGTTCAGTATTGATGCAATTATTCTCTGCTAAAGCAGCCAAGCACTTACCAGATGTAGAAATTACAGAAATCCATCATAACCAAAAGTTAGATGCACCAAGTGGTACAGCAGAAAAAACAGCTAAATTAATTTATGAAGCACGTGGGGCGCACGTATCTGGGCACCCTGAGGAAACGGAGTCAATGCCTGGAGCACGTGGGGCTGATTATCATGGTATTCGTATCCACTCATTACGTTTACCAGGCTATAATTCACATCAAATTGTACAATTCGGTGGAGTTGGAGAAGCTTTAACGATTCGTCAAGACTCATTCGATCGTAACTCATACATGCCCGGCGTAGCATTGGCAGTTGAGAAAGTGAGCCAATTGGATGGCTTAATCTATGGTTTGGAGCATTTATTAGATGACTAATAGTCAAGAATTTATTAAAGCCGCACCTATTATCTATACCCTAAATGAGGCTGGCTACGAGGCCTATTTTGTGGGTGGTGCCGTACGTGATTTACTATTAGACTTGCCAATTCATGATGTTGATATTGCAACCTCTGCTTACCCAGCAGAGGTTCAATCCTTATTTCCTCGTCATTTCGATGTGGGCTTAGACCATGGCACTATTATGGTGTGGTTTGAAGGGGAGACCTATGAGATTACAACCTTTAGAACTGAATCGACATATCAAGATTACCGTCGACCAGACAATGTTACTTTCGTACAAAATCTTGAAGAAGATCTGTTACGACGAGATTTCACTATTAATGCCTTAGCCATGACACCTGATCACCAAATCGTGGATTATTTTGATGGGCAAAAAGATTTAGCTAATCAAGTAATCCGAGCAGTAGGCAGTCCACACGATAGATTTAATGAGGATGGTCTGCGGATGATGCGTGGTATTCGCTTTGCAAGCCAGTTAGATTTTGCAATAGAGAGAGAGACCTTTAAAGCAATAAAAGATAATGCAAGTATATTAGTACATATTGCAATTGAGCGAATTACAGTTGAAATGAATAAACTTTGGATTGGTGTCAATTGGCATAAAGGACTATCATATTTTTTATCAACTGACCTAATACAGTATGTGCCTATATTGGCTGATTACAAGCATGTATTTTCTGATTTACTAGATCTCACTAGCGACCGGGTTCAATTACCAGACGAAAACTTTGCGTGGGCACTATTGTTTTGGCGTGTCTATGAATTATCAGGCCATAAAGACATCACAATGATACAACAGCAAGTTCGCCAATTCGTCAAAGCTTGGAAAATGTCCAACCAGTCACAAAAAGAGATATTGGCATACTTAGAAATATTTATTTACCGAACTGATCATACGGAGTGGAAGCTAGTGGATATTTATGGTCGAAATCAGCATCAAATTGAACTGGTGGAAACTTTCATCGCCTTGCAACAAGAAAATGCGCAAGTTTTGTTCAAAACGGTCTTTAAGTCCAACAATCCCCAAGTTATTCATGAATTATTTAAGGCATTACCCATTAATTCCCTACGCGACTTAGCAATTAATGGGCAAGACATCATTAGAGAAATTAATCCCAAAAATAAACGCGAGATTGGTCAAATGTTAAAGTACTTGGAGCAAGCTGTAGTTAAAGAAGAGGTAATCAATGACCAACTTGCTTTGTTGGCATATTTAAAGGATAACTATCAAATTTAATTGTAGGAAGGTGTTAGAAGTGACAACCACTTATGCAGTTCTGGACTTAGAAACAACAGGATCTACATATGATAACGGTGACCGCATTATTCAAATAGGGGTGGCCTTTGTTCAGAACGGGCAAATTGTGGATCAATTTGCTACGGATATCTTTCCTAACCAAGAAATTCCACGTGAAATTACCAAATTAACAGGTATTACCAATGAACAAGTTAAAGTTGCCCCTAAATTTCAAGAAATTGCTGAAATATTATGGCAAAAGCTAACTAATACGGTTATTGTGGCACATAATATAGGCTTCGATTATAAATTTTTAGACAAGACTTTCCAAGACCATGGTTATCCTGCTATGTCACATGACCGAGTAGATACGGTTGAAATGATACGGGTGCTTTATCCAACTGCAGATTCCTATAAATTAGGGGAATTTTGTATTTCCCACGGTATTCATTTAGAAAATGCGCATACAGCAATTGATGATGCTATTGCAACAGCACATATTCTAGTCATGTGTCAAGAGAAAGTGGCTACTATGCCAGTGGAATTATTTGAGCAAGTTCAACCTTTTTTACATTATTTTATAGGTCAAACCGGAGACTATATAGCACAATGGTTTATAAAACATCAACAGGCACCCAGACCTTATGAATATATTGCGCCATTTACCTTAAATCCAAAATTAGCTAGTTTCCAGATTTTTCCATCCGGATTTGGGGAAGATGAAGCGAGTTATATGGAAGTTGGCAACCAAAAGATCATACAGGCAAATTATGGCGTCAAACTAGCATCACTTCAGAAAACGATGGTCCAAAAGATCGCACCATTTTTTAATCAAAAAGATGTAGGAGAAATGCAAGACGACAAAGTGAAATACGCATTCCTTACTGCTAATGCAGGAGTAGGGAAGTCACTAGCTTATGTAGTATCAGCGCTATCTAGTGAAGATAATTGCGATGAAAAGACTAGACAGTACAATAACCACTCCAAGGTTGTTATTTCAACATCAACTGTTATTTTGCAGCATCAATTCTTAGATAAAACAATCCAATTAGCAGCTAATCTATTCGGCAGACCATTGAAAACAGTCATCTTGAAAGGACAAAATCATTTTATACAGTTGACTAAATTGCAGAAATACATCCGACAATTAAAACAACACCCTGAAGCTGCGCTAAAGCGTGATGTATTAATTTCAGTAGCATTGTTTATTTGGTTACACGAAACAACCACAGGAGACCTGCACGAGCTTAATCCAGGGTTGAACAATGAAGTGTATTGGCATAATGTGAATCGTTTATCTAAAGGCAACCGTAACGATGAAATTCAGCGGTGGGGTGATTATGCCTTCTATGAGCGTCACGTAACTGAAGCTAGGTATGCGGATATCGTGATTTTAAATCACGCTTATTTTGCTTATCACTATCAAGATTTAATTGAACAAAGTATTTTGACAGCGGAAGCGAAAGTCATCATAGATGAATGTCATCAATTACCAGTGACCGTGCATCAACAACAAATTAAAACTATTCAATCAAAAGAAGTTGAAGAAACGCTTACTGCTATTGAGCGAATAGTTCATCGATTGATGGATAAGCTAGTCACAAATAATGTGAAAATGCAATCGGTAGATAAGCTTTATCATGTTGAGCAGAATTTACAAGCAGCTTGGGCTAATTGGGATCGGTTTATTGATCAAATATCAGATCAATACCAAACCAAAAGTTATTATCATAGGCAGACAGGTCAAGAATCTTATTATATAAGCCACGATTTTTATATGGTGGCAAATTGGCGAGAAAGTGTAAAAAAAGCTGTTACAGCTATGGCGAAGATGTGCGCACCACTAAAAGTTATTGCTAGACAGCTTTATCAAATGGATATTTTGACCAAACGGGCTTACCAACAACTAATTAGCCAGTTAAATCAATATGATGACCATATTCAAAACTGGATAAAGGCAAGTAAAGCCAGTAAAGATTACTATGCAGATCTACACGTAAGCTTTGGAAAAAATAATGTCCAAGTGACAATTGATCGTAAACTATATACCAGCCAATCGTATTTATCAGCTATATTCCATGCTATCCCAGGTCAATTGCTATTGGTTTCAGCATCACTAGAAATTGTACGATCTAAGAATATGGTCCAATCGTTATTTGGCATCGAAGACTTTGCATGGTATTCATTTATAGAAGATTCTTATACTCTACAACTAGTAGATGGTCGGACACAACAAGTTCATGGTTATTATTTAAAAGACTATTTGTCGATTGATAAGTATAATGAAGAAGAGGCCGCTGTTGTAATTTCGGATGTGCTGGAGGCACTATGGACAAATAAAAAATCCATGCGGAAAATACAGGTGTTTTTTCAATCACGTTCATTAATGCGCATAACTCATCATGAAATGAAACAACGACTGACTCGAGCTGATTTTGGCCATTTAATCGTGCAGAATAATCAACGGAATCTAGATCGTCTAGCACGCCAGTATGAAGAAAGTACTCGTGCAATTTTATTTGCAGTGGCAAGCTTTCAAGAAGGTATTCACTTAAATGCTGAAACTGATGCTTTTGTGCTAACTAGATTGCCGTTTTCAGCGCCAGATACCCCGGATGCGTTAGCTAAACAAGATTATTTAAAATCACTTGGAGATAATTATTTCAATGATGTAGCTTTACCGGACATGTTGATGAATCTAACACAGATTTTTGGGCGAATGGCCTCATCGGGGAGTCGACAAGCAATCTTTATCTCACTGGATAAACGATTGGAAACAGCGGCTTATGCTGACCAGATAGCTGATGTGATGCCGGAAGCATTAACCATGCAGAAAATCAACTTAAATGAATTAAAGCGGAAAGATTAAAATTATGTTAGGATAGACCTATAAAAGGGGTAAGAAATCATGAAACGAAAATTATTTTCTATTTTAATTGCTGTCATGGTGATTTATTTAGTGGGTTCAACATATGTATATGCCAGTTCTCAACAAATGGTGGCGAGTGCAGAAGCCAAAACCACTCAAGTAGCAAAGGATAATGGTCTCACTCATATAACTGATTTTTATGTATTTAATAAAGATGAAACGTATTATGCCGTTATGGGTGAAAATAGTGAAGGACGCCAAGTTTATTTTGCCTATCAACCAGAGTCTGACTATCAGAAAATGGGATTTGTAGATGAAATGGTGAATGAGGACAATGCTTTTTCACTCACACGATACGAAATGCCAGATATTAATGTAAGAACCGCCAATCTAGGTATCGAAAACGATACATTCGTTTGGGAGGTTTCATTCACAGACGCAGACGGTCGTCTTGGTTATCATTATATCAACGCAACGACGGGTGAATGGTATGAAACTATAAACGATTTATAGGAGGATTGAGGGTATATGGAATTAGCAAATAGAATAAAAAAAATACAGGGGTCCCAAACCTCAGCAGCGGCCGCAAAGGCGCGTGCATTGAAGGAACAAGGTGTTGACGTTATCTCATTAGCAGTAGGTGAACCAGATTTTAATACACCTAATTATATTTTAAATCAGGTAAAAGAAGATATGTTTGCTGGTAGGGGCCATCACTACACCGCAGCATCAGGTCTTAATGCCTTAAAGCAAGCCATTATTGACTATCATGCTGAATATGACAATATTCAATATACTTTAGACCAAGTATTTATTGCTGATGGCGCAAAAATGATTTTGTATTACACTTTTCTTTCTTTGTTAAATGAAGGTGATGAAGTTTTAATTCCTGCACCATACTGGGTTAGCTATGTTGATCAGGTAAAAATGGCTGACGGCGTACCAGTTATCTTTGAAACCTCACCAAGTGATAACTTTAGCATTACACCGGAACTTTTAGATCAACACGTGACAGACAAGACTAAGTTGCTTGTTTTAAATACACCGTCTAATCCGTCAGGTGCCATTTTGAGTGATGAGGACCTACTTGCAGTTGCCGAGTATTGTTTAGCACATAATATTTTAATTGTTGCAGATGAAATTTACTACCGCTTGGTTTATAACGGGCATAACGCACATTCAATCGCTGCGTTATCACCTGAAATCAAAAAGAATGCAATCATTATCAATGGTTTCTCTAAAGCTTATGCCATGACTGGTTGGCGTTTAGGTTATGCTTTAGCTGATCACAAATATATTGAATCCTTTTCAAAACTAGCTAGTCAAATTAATTCTAATCCCACAGGTATCAGTCAATATGCAGCCTTAGCAGCCTTAACTGGCCCGAGAGAAGAAGCCGTAGAAGCAATGCGTAAACAATTTGAGAAACGTCTAAATGCAGCTTACCAAGAACTACTAACTGTTCCTGGTTTTAAATTAGATCATAAACCTCAAGGTGCCTTTTACCTATTCCCAGATGCTTCAGAGACTGCTAAATTATGTGGTTATGATTCCGTGACAGAGCTAGCCAATGCTTTTATTGAGGAAGCCTATGTAGTGGGTGTGCCAGGTGTAGCTTTTGGTAAAGAAAATCATATTCGTTTTTCATACGCAACTAATGAGGAGAGTTTTGCTGAAGCAATGAAACGCATTCGTGAATTTGTGGAAAGTAAAATTGCTCGATAACTTGAATAGTCATTATTTTATTAAATAACTCTAAAAAGTTAGGTATATAAAGCAGCCTAACTTTTTTGGATTATAATAAAGTTGACAGTATTTGAATATACTAGCTATTATTCAATTGTAAAGTTTAAACAATGACATGTATGACTGAAAATGAATATCAAAGAAGGGTGACGTATGCAAAGAGAATATTATACTGTACTACGCAATCGTGTTTTAGAATCGTATCACCGCTTAAATATTAGCAATGAAGAGATGATGCTACTGATTCATTTTTTGACTTTTCAACAAGCGGGAGAGGATTTTCCAGCAATCTCATTAATAGGTCAACGAATGAATTTGGAAGATCAACAACTGTATAATATGATTCAATCATTAATTGAACGGGGATTTCTAAGTATCCCTTTTTATAAAAATGATGAAGGGAAATTAGTTGAGTATTATTCGTTAGACCCTTTGTATCAGAAATTAACACAATTAGATGAAGAAGACGAAAGCCATCGCTTTAAACAAGCAAAAGCTACTAAAGAGGGTGAAGTTTTTGACATGATACAAGTTGAATTTGGTCGACAATTATCCCCTATTGAGTATCAAAAAATTGGCGATTGGTTCCAAAAAGATGGTTATGATCCAGAGGTGGTCAAAGAAGCGCTAAAAGAAATGGTATTAAATAATGTTTATTCTTTAAATTACATGGACCGTATTTTGTTGAACTGGTCTAAAAGGAAACAAGCCCGAGGCAAAGATTCTACTAATTTTAATAAACAAAATGCACAAGAGCAGAATCTGCCACCAGTCCCAGTTACTAAATGGTTAAATAAGTAAGGAGGCTTTACTTTGACGAAATTACCTTTAAAAACAAAAGCAGAAACGATAGCAATTCTAGATGAATTGGATAAAATGTATCCAAATCCAAAAACAATGTTGGATTATCAAACACCATTTCAGTTAGTAATTGCCGTTCTTATGTCGGCGCAAACAACTGATGTTGCAGTAAATAAAGTGACTCCTGCCTTATTTGCTAAATATCCCAGTCCAGACGATATGGCTGAGGCTGAACTAGAAGACTTAGAAGATTACATCAAAACAATCGGTTTATATCGTAATAAAGCTAAGAATATGAAAAAGACAGCGATCATGATACGTGATGAATTTGGTGGTCAAGTTCCCAAAACTAGAGAAGAGTTGATTAAGTTACCTGGCGTTGGTCGTAAGACGGCCAATGTAGTATTAAGTGAGGCTTTTGGTATTCCAACAATCGCAGTAGACACTCATGTTGAACGAGTGACAAAAAGAATGGGAATTGTTGACCCAAAAGCTAGTGTGAGAGAAACAGAAGAAACTTTAATGGCAAAAATACCCAAAGAAAGGTGGCGGGATGCTCACCATCAGTTTATTTATTTTGGACGAGAATACTGTACTGCGCGCAATCCAAAATGTGAAAGTGACCCAAAGATAACATTTTGCGAATGTCGAAAAATCAAATAGAGATCACATTTTTGAAGGTAGAAACCCTCATGAATTTTCATTCCTATACTTGATTAATATTTTCAAGTTGGGTATATTTATGGTCAAAGAAGTGAAAGAGAAGGTGAAAACATGCCTAGAGAACATGACGCGTCTAAAACAGCTGAAAGTTTACACGCCTTACGTGTTCACCTAAAAGGAAGCCAATATATCCTTGAAGTGTTAAAAAAAGATATGCGTAAAAAAGGGTTAAGTGAAAACGAGTTTACCGTTTTAGAATTACTATACAACCGTGGACAACAACCTATTCAACAAATTGGAAAACGCATCTTAATCCCCTCATCTAGTTTAACCTATGTGATAGATCGCCTAGAGGATAAAGGATTCGTTGAACGTACACATAATCCTGAAGATCGTCGTGTAATCTATGCTGAAATTACAAAACTTGGCCGTGAAAAAATGGCAGAAGTTTTCCCCGGACACAGTCAATTAATTGCTGATATGTTCCAAGAATTTAGCGAAGACGACTTGGAAAATTATATTAACTTAACGAAAAAAATAGGCTTTAAAGCTCAAAATATTTTAGAAGGTTAATCCTCCTAGATATTCTTATAGAAGTTGGTCAAAAAAAGACTAGCTTCTTTTTTTATTTAAAAGAATATGCGTAAAATAATTACCAGATTTTTCACATGTTGAAAAGTATATGAATATGATATGATAATACAGAATGAATGAGGTGTTGCTATGAAGGAAGTAATTCATTTTTATCATACAAATGATTGGCATTCTCATCTTGAGAATTGGCCAAAGTTTTTACGTTATTATCAAACACAGGCAAATAAACATCGCGATGAAGATGAGGCTTATTTTCTTTTTGATATAGGTGATGCAGTAGACCGTCAGCATCCTTTAACTGAAGCTAGTCAAGGTCAAAACATGGTCAAGTTAATGAATGAATTTGGTGTCGATGTAGCAACAATTGGCAATAATGAAGGTATTGGTAGTCAACATGACATCTTAGATAATCTTTATAGAGAAGCAGATTTCCAGGTGGTTCTAGGTAATATCGTTGATAAAGTTACGAGTAAAGCACCTAAATATACCAAAGATTACACCATGATCCAAACGGATAAAGGGAGTCGATTTGCTGTATTAGGAATGACTGCACCATTTGAAATTTCTTATGGCGTTGTTGGGTGGACACCAATTGATCCATTATTAAGTATTGCCCGTGTTTTAAAAGAAATTAAAGCAAATGAAAGTTTTGATGGCATATTATTGCTTAGTCATCTCGGCCTACCAACAGATCGCCAGATTGCTGAACAATTTCCTGAAATCTTAGTGATTTTTGGTGCGCACACTCACCACGTTCTACCAGAAGGAGAGTGGGTTGGACATACCCTATTGACTGGTGGTGGTAAGTATGGTCAATTCATGGGACATTTAACACTTGAAGTGAATAAATTACAAAAGCAAGACCATTTATACACGCCAGATAAAAGAGAAACAGCTAATCAATCTGGTATTATTATTGACTATCCAGTTCACTTTAAATTAGACGAGGAATTAATCGCCTCGGATCGAATTTCTGATTATGAAGTGGACGAACAGCAGATATCAAACTGGTTAGAAGAAGGAAAAAAACGGTTAAAGAATCAGATAATTGGTTATTTACCCATTGCTTTAGCAGCTGATGAATACCATTATTCACCTTTGCAATATTATACTCTGATGGCTATGAAAGAGGCGAGTGGTGCTGATGTTGCTATAGTAAATTCTGGATTATTTCTACAAGGATTACCTGCAGGTCCAGTTTCCAAATATGATTTACATAAGGCCTTACCCCACCCAATCCGTTTAATGGTAGTTGAGTGTAGTGTAAGGGAATATTTACAGGATATTTATCCACAAATTGCAACGTTACGCGCTGACCTTCAAGCAATGCCAATTAAAGGATCAGGTTTTCGAGGAGATATTTTTGGCCAGTTAATGGTATTAGACAATGAAGAATTAACACATCTTGACCTAAATGAATCTTTGAAAATCATTACAATTGACCATATTTTGTATCTGCCATTTTTCACAGAATTAACGAATAAACACCATTATTTATGGTCACAACCTTTAATTAGAGAATTACTCGCAGATAAAATTCACCAGGCAAGTAGTCGAGATAGTATTTAATACTTGCTTTAAAAGCAGATTATTGATAGACATGTGTAAGTATAGTGATGAATTGAAATAGAGATTAGTGAGGAGGTATTGGATGTTAAGTCGTAAAAGACAAGAAGAATTAAAAGAACAACGAGCGAATTTAAATTATCCGATTGCAAAAATAGAACGAATTAATCCAGAAACGTTACGTATTAATGGCCAAACTTTTGTTGTCATCGATAATTATCGTGAGGCGTTAGATATAGAAGCCATAGCTGATAGGTATATGGACATCCTAGATGTTTATGATTTTGTAGTGGGTGATTGGTCTTATGAACAGCTACGTTTAAAAGGTTTTTTTGCTAATGATGCTAAGATTGGTAGTTTGGAGCAAAAAATTAAGCATTTACCAGATTACCTATTAGAGTATGCTAGTTTTGGTGCAGCTTATTTTGTCATTGCACATGAACGAACACCAGAAGAGATACAAAAACGTAATGAAGAATATTGGGCACAACAAAAAAGCCTGAACCATGAATCTATGCGTAATCGACAAAGTAAAAATCAGCAAAACCGTTCATCAAGTAAAAAGTCATATCAAGGTAAAAAAGGTGACAACCGACAAAAATCAGTTGGGTCAAACCAATATAAAACGCAACAAAAAGGATCCAATAAAAAACATGCTGCTTATAAGGGGCCAACTTTTTCTATTTCGCAGAATAAACAAACACTTAAAAGTGGACAAAGTCAAAAATCAGTGAAAAAGAAAATAGTAACTAAACGCCAGCATTCCTTTAGTATCAAAGAAAAAGGGGAAAAATCATAGATGAATCTTAAGGATAAAGTTTTTTTAATTGATTTAGATGGTACGATGTACCGCGGCGGTCAACCAATAGAGGGTGCGAAAGATTTTATCGAACGCTTGATTCAAGAAGATATACCTTTTATGTTTGTAACCAATAATGCAATGCGAGACCATCAAGCAGCTGCAGATAATTTAAATAAAATTACAGGCTTAAATGTTAAAGGACATCACTTTTATACATCAGTGGATACTTTACGCTTTATTTTAGCAGAAGATTTAAAGTCAGGTAAATTGGTAAAGGATAAAGGTAATGCTTATGTCATCGGTATGAGCTATTTAAAAGATCAAGTAATCCAAGCTGGCTTTAATCTAGTAGATGATGTAGACCAAGGGCCTTGTGATATTGTAGTAGTTGGACTTGACCAAGACGTTACCTACCCGCAATTAGTTGAAGCATCCATTGCTGTTCAAAGAGGTGCAGTATTCTATCTAACCAATCCGGATGTTCAGTTTCCTTCAGATAGAGGATTCGTACCTGGGGCAGGTGCCCTAGGTCAGGTTATTACTGCAGCTACAAGAATATCGCCAACTGTATGTGGAAAGCCAAATGCTTTAATTATTGAAGGGGCACTGGCTAAGCTTGGATATAGCAAAAATCAAGCAGTATTTCTCGGTGATAATCTCATGACAGATATTTCCGCGGCTGAAAGTGCAGGAATTGATGCTATTTTTATTGAAACAGGTGTACATACTAAAGACAATTTATCAGAATTTGACGTGACGCCAACATTGGTGGTGGAAAATTATGAAGCACTCTTATCAACCTGGTCATAAATTTTTACATGATATACATTTATTTATGGTTGTTTTAACACTAGTTATATTCTTTGTGAGTTTGGCCATTACAGTTACAATAGCAAACGTACCACTATTTATGGGATCATTATGGTACTCAAAGTCTTTTGAGTTAGTTCATTTATCCTTTTGGACAGTTGTAGAGAATTATTTACAGCTATTGGCTTATTTGAATGTTCCATGGATAGATCATTTAGTTATGAAAGATTTTCCGACCTCAGCTTCAGCGGCTTTTCATTTTATGGAAGTTAAGCACTTATTTTACTTAAATTATGCTATCCTGATAGTTTCTGCTATAGTTGGTCGCTATCTTTTATACAAATTGAAGGTGAGCCGTAATTTGTGGCGTTTATATTGGCCTTTTAAACAGTTAAGATGGTTACCTATTTTAGTAATCATTTTATTAATCTTTAATTTTAATACTATTTTTATTGTTTTTCATGAGATTGCATTTAACAATGATGCCTGGTTATTCAATCCTGCAACTGACCCTATTATTTTAGTACTCCATGAATCTTTCTTCCTGTTGTGCTTCATATCCGTATTCGTCATACTTCAGATAGAAATAGAAGTAGTCTATCGTAAAGTAAAAAAGGATTTTAACCACCAAATTTTAGGTATCTAAAAAACTACCAAGGAGCGTATGTGACTAGGCTCCTTGGTAGTTTTTGTTTTTGTTAGGTATTAGTCAGTGAACATGGAGGTCGAATGCAATGGCGCAACGCGACGGTCAGGAAATAAATAATGCGCTACTTGATTAACCGCGTGTGGTGCTTCACCAAATCCAGTTGCAATTAATTTTGCTTTATTTGGATAATTCGCAATATCACCTACAGCATAAATACCTGGAATGTTGGTTTGTAAATTATGGTCTACTTGAATGGATTCATTCTCAATTTCTAAGCCCCAGTTACGAATTTCGTCTATAGAAGATACAAATCCATAGGTCATAAAAATATGTTCTACATTTAGTAGCTTCGTTTCCTGACTTCGAGCTTTAGCGATTTGAATGCCGGTTAATTTCTTGTTTTGCCCAATTAGTGCTTCTGGTACATAAGGCGTAATAAAATCGATATTATCTTTTTGTTTGGCAAGGGAGACAGAATATTCGTGTGCCCTAAATCGGTCTCGTCGGTGAATTAAATATACTTTTTTTGCATAATCAGCTAATGCTAAAGATGCATCGAAAGCAGAATCGCCACCACCTAATACTGCTACTTCTTTACCTGTATATTGATCAAAGTTTGAAACATGATAAGAAATATAGTTATCTTCATATTCATCTAAGCCGGTAATGGCTATTTTTCTAGGTTTAAAAGAACCATTACCAGCAGCAATAATAATTGCACCGGCCGTATAGGTACGTTTGCTCGTTTCAATAATAAAATCTTGGTCTATTTTTTGAATAGTAAGTACTTTTTCATTTAAATGAATTTGGGTTGTTTCACGAAAACGGTCTAATTGCATGGTTAACACCTGGCTTAGTTCATGGCCGGTAATTTTTGGATAAGCGGGTATATCAAATATATTTTTTTCAGGGTACAAAGCTTTTGGTTGACCACCTATTTCAGGTAAGGAATCGACTAAGCGTACACTTAGATTACGCATACCTGCATAAAAGGCAGTAAACATACCTACTGGACCAGCCCCAACGATGAGTAGGTCCGTTCTATTATTTGTCATTTTGATCTCTTTCTAATTGTTTCTGAATTATAATGGCATATTTAATAAGTTGTATATAAAGCGAATACCTAATGTAACAAGTACACCAGTAGTCATACCACCAATTACTTCTGAAGGTTTATGGCCTAGATAGTCATTAATCACCATACGGTCCTCATCTAAAGTGTTTAGTTTATTGAGCAAATCTTGATCGTCTGTCTCTTTTGCTTTTTCTTTCAAAATCTTCATCAGATTATAAATCAACACACCTTGTTCTCCATCTTGGCGACGAACCCCCATGGCATCAAACATGACTATCATACCAAAACAAACGGCAATCGCTACAATGGGTGAGAAGAAACCATACTGAAGAATTAAAGCGGTGATAAGCGAAGTAACAGCAGCAGAGTGGGAACTAGGCATTCCACCGGTAGCATGAATGATGGATAAGCTAGCGTTAGGTTTCTTGAAGAATACAGCAATAGGATATTTAACCAATTGCGCAATCATAATAGCTGCAATGGTAACGACTAAAGGAAAATTAGTTGTCGTATTCATGTTTTCCTCCTTGAATTTATTTAATTTAATAATAGCATGAAAAAGAATCATTCGGAAAATGTTTCGCTGTAAAAAGAAAAAATAAGAAAAACTTTATGAACCATAGTAGTTAAAAATATTCGGACATTAAATGGAGAATTTTTAGCTAGTATTTGTTACAATAAGATTAGAAATAATTAGGAGGCAGAAAATGACTTATCCACAATTAGAAATTAAAGATACGCAATTAAAAGCGACGATTGAAACAAATAAAGGCGCTTTCCAAGTTGCATTATTTCCAGAATTAGCACCAAAAACAGTAGAAAACTTTGTGACATTAGGAAAACAAGGTTATTATGATGGTGTTATTTTCCATCGTGTAATCCCTAACTTTATGATTCAAGGTGGCGATCCTTCTGGTACAGGTATGGGTGGCGCATCTATTTATGGAGAAAAATTTGAAGATGAATTTAGTCTTGAATTATTCAATATTAATGGTGCGTTATCTATGGCAAATGCAGGACCAAATACGAATGGTTCTCAATTCTTTGTTGTAACTGCTAAAGAAGTACCCGCACAAATGCTAGGGCAATTGAAAGCTGGTGGCTGGCCAGAAGAGATTATTGAAGCCTATAGTGAAAATGGTGGAACACCATGGCTAGACCAAAAACATACAGTATTTGGACAAGTAGTTTCTGGTATGGATGTAGTATACGACATTGAAAACCAACCTCGTAACGCATCAGATAAACCATTAGAAGAGGTTGTTATTACTAGTGTTACTTTTGAAAACGAGTAAGAAACACGCTAGAAAGGATAACGCTTCATGACAACTAAAGATTTTCCCTACCACATTGGTGATGTAGTTGAGGGTGAAGTGACAGGTTTACAGCCCTATGGTGTATTTGTTCAACTAGATGAGAATCATCAAGGTTTAATCCACATATCCGAAATCAATCATGGTTATGTGAGTAATGTGGATGATAAATTTACTATAGGTGAAAAACTGAAGGTAAAAATTATCGATATCGACGAGTATACAAGCAAAATGAGTTTGTCTATTCGAGCATTAAAAAAACTTGCAACCTCTAATAAACCTGCTAAAAATGCTTGGCCTAAAAAACGGCATGCACCAAAAATTGGTTTTGTCTCTATTGAAGAACAAATGCCAGGGTGGATTGAGGAAGCATTAAACAAAATGGCTACAAAATAATATTTTATAAATGAGGAGTATTGAAATGGGACATATTAAATTTGATTACAGTAATACTGACCAATTTATTGCAGAACACGAATTAACACAAATGCAACCACTAGTTACTGCTGCTGATACTATTCTACGTGAAGGAACTGGTGCAGGAAGTGATTATATTGGTTGGGTAGATTTACCAAAAGCATATGACAAAGAAGAATATGCACGTATTAAAAAAGCAGCTGCTAAAATTCAATCTGATTCTGATGTATTAATTGTATTAGGAATTGGTGGATCTTATTTAGGTGCTAAGGCTGCGATTGATTTCTTATCTCATTCGTTTGCAAATCTACAAAGCAAAGAAGAACGTAAAACACCACAAGTTTTCTTTGCAGGTAATAGCTTAAGCTCTACTTATATTGCAGAATTAATTGAAACTATTGGGGATAGAGATTTCTCAGTGAATGTTATTTCTAAATCAGGAACAACAACTGAAACTGCTGTAGCATTCCGTATTTTCAAAAAACTATTAGAAGAAAAATATGGTGAAGCTGCTAAAGAACGTATTTATGCCACTACAGATAAAGCGAATGGTGCATTGAAATCAGAAGCAGATGCTGAAGGCTATGAGACATTCGTTATTCCAGATGCAGTTGGTGGACGTTTTACTGTGTTGACACCAGTAGGGCTATTACCAATTGCAGTTTCAGGAGCAGATATTGATGCTTTAATGCAAGGTGCTGCTGATGCAATGGTAGAATACAGCGATGCAGATTTAGCTAAAAATGAAGCATACCAATATGCTGCATTAAGAAATATATTATACCGAAAAGGTAAAGTAACTGAATTGTTAATCAATTACGAGCCAAAATTACAATACTTCTCTGAATGGTGGAAGCAACTATTTGGCGAGTCAGAAGGTAAAGATGGTAAGGGTATTTACCCATCAAGCGCCAACTTTACAACTGACTTACACTCCCTTGGTCAATATATCCAAGAAGGACAACGTAACTTATTTGAAACAGTTGTGAAAGTGGATAAACCAAGCAAATCAATTGCTATACCAGCTTTTGATGAAGATCTAGATGGATTAGGTTATTTAGAAGGTAAAGACGTTGATTTCGTAAATACTAAAGCCTTCCAAGGTACAGTATTGGCACACACAGATGGTGATGTACCTAACTTTGTGTTAACTATTCCAGAAATGGATGCTTACTCATTAGGTTATATGATCTATTTCTTTGAAATTGCTGTAGCTATTTCTGGATATCTAAATGGCGTGAACCCATTCAACCAACCAGGAGTGGAAGCTTATAAGAAAAATATGTTTGCCTTATTAGGGAAACCTGGTTTTGAAGACTTAGCAGATGAACTAAATAAACGTTTAAATTAATTACATTCATATTAAGAGAAAAAGGTCGAGCAATTATACTCGATCTTTTTTTATTTATTATAAAAAAATACAAAAAAACTATTGACGAAATTCAGCTTAGTTGATATTATAAATCTTGTCGATTCGACGTCATGTCAATCGAAAAAAACAGAAAAAATAATTGACAAGTTCTTTCAGGACTGCTATTATTATGAAGTTGTTTGTTTTAGGAAGAAAAAACAAATACAAAAAACTGTTGACAAACTTCGGTTTGAAATGATAAACTTATAAAGCTTTATGAATTGTAAGTCATATAAATGAGCAAAAAGCTCAAAAAAGTGTTGACACGAACGATTTCGATAAGGTAAAATAAGTAAGTCGTCGCAAACGGAACAAGGTGATTAAAAAGTAAAAAAACTTTTGCTTGACAAACTTTGAATGCAGATGATAAGATATAAAATTTGCTAATAAGGCAATGAGATAGACCTTTGAA
>NZ_KV787005.1:0-15370 GCF_001806975.1 Aerococcus sp. HMSC10H05 | reverse complement strand
TTTGGTCACCAACACTATTTGACACAGAACCACTTAAATTATCTGTTTGGTTCAATTGTGCTAGCAATTGATCAATATGATTACCATATTCGATTGAACGGTCACGCTCAAAGAATATTTCTGGTGTTTTATAAATATTTAGGCGTTTACCAATTTCTGATCGGATTAATCCGCTAGATTTTTCTAAACCTTTTTGGGCTTTGTCACGTTCACTGGCTAATTCACTCAATGTAGTGTAGAAAATAGTTGCTTGCTGTAAGTCACCTGTAACTTCTACATCAGTAATTGTAATACCTTCAACACGAGGGTCTTTGACAGTCTTTCTCAAGATGTCATTAACTTCACGAAGTATT
This sequence comes from Aerococcus sp. HMSC10H05, assembly GCF_001806975.1. Classification (NCBI taxonomy): domain Bacteria; kingdom Bacillati; phylum Bacillota; class Bacilli; order Lactobacillales; family Aerococcaceae; genus Aerococcus; species Aerococcus sp. HMSC10H05. The sequence goes on along the minus strand of NZ_KV787005.1, from coordinate 15,017 downwards.
TCTTGACTTACACGTTCAGCTCTAAATTTTGCCATTGTGCTTCACCTCATTTATTTTTTAACTTCAACCATGCGATATGCTTCAATCTCATCGTCAACTTTAATATCGTTGTAGTTTTCAATTGTAAGACCTAATTCGAAACCACGAGATACTTCTTTTACATCATCTTTAAAACGACGCAATGAAGCTAATTGACCATCATAGATGACAATTGAATCACGAATAACACGTACTTTTGAATTACGGTAAATAGTACCATCTAATACGTAACCACCAACGATCGTCCCCACTTTAGAAACATTGTATGTTTCACGAACTTGTACTGTACCCGTTACTTCTTCCGTAAATTCTGGGTCTAACATACCGGTCATAGCTGATTCTACATCATTAATCGCATCGTAAATAATATTATATAGACGCAATTCTACTTCATCTGCATCTGCTTGTGCTTTAGCTAGCGGTGTAGGACGCACGTTGAAACCAATGATTAAAGCTTGTGACGCTTGACCTAAAGTAACATCACTCTCGTTAATAGCACCAACTGCTTGGTGAACAATATTTACTTTAACACCTTCAACTTCAATTTTTTTCAAGCTTCCAGCCAATGCTTCAACAGACCCTTGCACATCACCTTTAATGATAACATTTACAGACTTCAATTCACCTTCTTGTAGCGTTTCGAATAAGTTATCAAGCGTTACGGCTTGGTTGGCTTGACGGCGTTGTTGTAATGCACGACTAGCACGTTCTTCACCAACTGCACGGGCAGTTTTTTCATCATCAAATGCTACAAATCGGTCACCAGCTTGTGGTGATTCTTGCAAACCAGTGATTTCTACTGGTGTAGATGGCCCCGCTTGTTTAATACGACGACCAGTATCATTAGTCATTACACGTACACGTCCATGGGTATCTCCAACAACGATTGGATCTCCAACTCGTAGCGTACCTTCTTGGACTAATAGGGTTGCAATAGCCCCTTTAGACGAGTCAAGACGGGCTTCAATCACAGAACCTAAAGCTAAACGATTAGGTGCGGCTTTATATTCTTCAACATCAGCAACTAATAAGACCATTTCTAATAAGTCACTTACATTTTGTCCAAATTTAGCAGAGATGTTCACAAAGATTGTGTCCCCACCCCATTCTTCAGAAACTAGACCATATTCAGTTAGTTCTTGCATTACGCGATTAGGATTAGCTGTAGGTTTATCAATCTTGTTTACTGCAACGATGATAGGCACACCAGCTGCTTTTGCATGGTTAATCGCTTCAACGGTTTGTGGCATAACACCATCATCAGCAGCGACAACTAGTATAACGATATCTGTTACATCAGCACCACGTGCACGCATTGTCGTAAATGCTGCATGTCCTGGTGTATCTAGGAAAGTGATTAAACGATCGTTTTCACGTACTTGGTAGGCACCAATATGTTGAGTAATACCACCTGCTTCACCATCAACAACTTGAGCGTTACGTAAGTAATCAAGTAAAGTTGTTTTACCATGGTCGACGTGCCCCATGATTGTAACAACTGCAGGACGAGTTTCCAATTCTTCTTCGTCTGCATTCTTAGCATCTTCAAAGTAATGATCGAAATCTGCTTGATCAACGATTACTTTCTCTTCAGCTACCACACCATACTCGTCTAGAATCAATTCAATCGCATCTTTATCCAACGCTTGGTTTTGTGTAGCTGGTACACCCATCAAGAATAGTTTTTTGATAATCTCAGCTGGCTCACGGTGAATCTTTTTAGCAATATCTGCAACAGTCATACCTTCAGAATATTCCACTTTTTCTGGTAGTGGCTTATTTTTTCTTTGTGGTACCGGGTTACCTTGAGGACGATTTTGGTCATTGTTAAAACGACCTTTCTTCCCTTTCTTGCCTTTTCCTTTAAATCCGCCATTTTTATTATTCTTGTTATTTTTAGAATTATTTTTTTGATTATTCATATTTTTATTCTCTTTTGCTGGGTTATTGCGATTTTGTGACTTGTTTTGCTGCTGTTTTTGGTTAGCATTTGCTTTATTAGTACCTTTAGCAACAGGCTTTTCTGCAGCTTTTTTAAATGGTTGATTTTTATGTTCATCTTTTGCTGCTGATTTATTTGCAAAGCTACTTTTCAGCTTATTCACTTCGTCTTCAGTCATTGATGCCATATGGCTTGAATATTCAAAACCTGCACTTTCTGCAGCTTTCAATAACTCTTTACTTGATACGCCAATTTCCTTAGCAACTTCGTAGACACGTTTTTTTGACATGTCATCACCTTCCTTATTCTACTAATCTCTCATACTTTTTACTCTCCTATTTGATGTAAAAATATACGTAAAATTCTAATTTATTTTTTAAAGCTCTTTACAAATCCTTGGTCCAAGAAAGCAATCATTGACCTCTTTTTACCAAGCGCACTGGAAATTTCTTCTGTTGTAAACATTTGAATACATTCCACTTCATAAAAAGCACATTTGTTCTCTATGCTCTTCTTAGTTTGCTCGCTAACATCGGATGCAAAGACAACTAGTATAGCTGTTCCTTGTTGAATTGTTTTCATAACAGTTTCTGTACCTGAAACAAGTTTACTTGCTGTCTGAGCTAATCCTAATAGTTTTAACTTATTATTGTTCATTTTCAAAAAGCTCTTTTCTGGCTTTTTGATGTGCAACATAAGCTTTCAATTCACTATAAAAGTCATCCGAAATGGTGACATTTAAGTGTCTATCTAACAAATGTTTATCCCAAGCCTTTTGCACAACTTCAGGATCTAGTGATACATAAGCACCACGCCCATTTTTCTTTCCTGTTGGATCAATTTCAACGATACCTTCAGGATTACGAACAATTCTAATTAATTCTTTTTTAGGAAAACTTTCATTCGTCACAACACATTTTCGCATAGGAACTTTCCGCTGTTTCATGTTTGATCCCACCTAATCTTAGCCTTCTTCGTTTAAACGTTCTTGTTGATCTATATCTTCTTCCCCGATTAAACCATCATTATTTAATTCAACATCATCAACTTGACTTTCAAAAGTCTCAGCGTCAACATTGCCTTCATTCACATCGGCTGCAATTATCAAATCTGCTTCATCCATTGGTTCAGTGCCTTCTGTTACTGTATCATATTCTTCTATAGATTCGATATCTTCGGCTAAGATTGGTTCTACATCTTCATCTACTAATTCTTTTTCAGCAAAACGTTCTGCATATTCCTCTGTTTGTACATAAGCAGCGAAGTCAGCTTCTGATTTGATATCAATTTTGTGATTCGTTAATTTAGCAGCTAGACGCGCATTTTGACCACGTTTGCCAATTGCTAGTGATAAGTGGTTTTCTGGTACTACTACCACACAAGATGTTTCACCTGGTACAAAGTGTACAGATAATACATCCGCTGGGTTCAAGGCATTTGAAATAAATGTCGCCATGTCATCAGACCATTGAACAATATCCATGTTTTCACCTTTTAGCTCATCCACAATTCGTTGTACACGAGAACCACGTGGACCCACGCAGGTACCAACGGCATCAATATTTGTATCATTTGAAACGACTGCTACTTTAGAACGGTCACCAGCTTCACGTGCGATAGCTTTAATTTCAACTGTGCCATCGAAAATTTCTGGTACCTCTTGTTCAAATAATCGTTTTAGAAGGCTTGGATGGCTACGAGAGACATATACTTGAGGTCCTTTAGTTGTGTTTTCTACACGTTCAACATAAACCTGTACACGTTCATGTGGTTGGAAAGTTTCATTGGGAATTTGACCTTCCGGTGAGATAACTGCTTCAATCTTTCCTAAGCTTACATATACATAACGGCGGTCTTGACGTTCAACTATACCAGTTAAAATGTCATCTTCATAATCAATATATTCATTATAGATGATCGAACGTTCAGCTTCACGAACACGTTGCATAATGACTTGTTTTGCAGTTTGCGCAGCAATACGACCAAAATCTTTTGGTGTTACTTCAAATTTGATCTTGTCACCAATTTCATAGGCTTTGTTTAAGTCATGAGCATCTTGTAAAGATACTTCAAGTTGTGAGTCCATCACTAAATCTACGACTTCTTTCACTGCGAATACTTTAATGTCACCTTTTTTTGCATCGAAGTTTACTTCAACGTTTTGTGCTTGTTGATAGTTGCGTTTATAAGCTGAAACTAAAGCAGCCTCTAAAGCGTCCAGAATAACTTCTTTTGAAATGCCTTTTTCATCCTCAAGCGCTTCGAAGGCTCTTAACATCTCTTTACTCATCTAAATTCCCTCTTTCAAAAATGATTAATTTTAAAATTCAATGGCCAATCTGATTAAGGATACATTTTTTTTATCTACTGTTACTACCACTTTACGTGTTTTATCTTTAGTTTCAATCTCATATGCATTATCTGAAACAGATAGTAGACGGCCTTGAATATTTTTTTGTCCATCAATGGCTTGATAGAATGACAAGAATACCCATTCACCAATCGCTGCTTCAACATCAGCTTTATTCTTCAATGGGCGTTCTGCACCTGGAGAAGATACTTCAAGGTAATAAGCTTGCGGGATTGGGTCATTCTCTAATTGATCAATCGCTTCAGAAATATGTTCACTAACTGTGACACAATCCTCTATTGCAATACCACCACCTGGTTTATCCACGTAAATTCTTAGGAACCAAGATTTTCCTTCTTTCACAAATTCGATATCAAACAATATAAAGCCTAAGTCTTCAATAATTGGTTGAACAATTTCTTGCATTTGGTCAGTTACTTTAGCCATATTTCCCCTCGCTTTTCTGATTTTAACTTACTACCATGAAAAAAGTGAGCGTCGCCGCTCACTCCATCACTGTCTTCTTTCTACTTAAACAGTATAGCATATACAAATTTGATAAGCAATAATTGTTGCTACTGTGCGATTTTTACAGATTTTGCACTAAACCTGTTACTTGATTTACTGGAATTGAAAAGATAACCCCACTACCTGGTTTATCTAATCCCATCGCAGCATGTATATTTTCAGAAACAGGTTTAACCTTTTCAGACTCAACAACTAAAAGGACGATTTCTTTTTCAGGTTGAATTTCAATGTTGAAAAGTTTAGAAATCTCAGTGGTACCTGTCCCTCTACCATGAAGAATTGTCGCACCTTTAGCGCCTTCATTACGAGCTGCCACTACGACATCGTCTCCTGAATCGCGGTCAACGATTGTTACTAATAATTGATATTCACCCATATTTCCACCTTCTTTTTCAAATGCTCGATTAAACACATGACTACCGTACACGCTTGAAGTATCAGCAGAAAACAAGATACCCAAACCTTTTTTATCTAATTTCATTTTCTCAGTAATCTTTTCATGAATTATTTTTTCGTATTCCTTAGGGGCTAATGTAATCATCATCTCTTTCTTTGATTCATCCAAACCCATTAAATTAAGAAATTTATTTGGAGTGGTGCCCTCACATAAGACCAATGTTCCGCCACCAGTACCATGTTGTTTAGCGATTTTTAGTACCTTCTGTCCAATACCATGGTTGACAATTGCAAAAAATGCCACTGATTCTACAGTCATCAATTAACCCCCTCATTCACTGTTTTTTATCTTTAACACGTAGTTTGTAAATTAATCCTAGAATCTGAACCATTAACACTGGTGTCATTGCTACCATCGCAATGATACCAAATCCATCTATTAAGACATCTGCTTGTGGTAACGTAGCGGCCACTCCTTGAGCAAAGGCTAAAATGAAAGTTGCCGTCATTGGACCAGATGCGACCCCACCAGCATCAAAGGCGATACCTGTGAATAGGTTAGGTACATAGAAGCTTAATAGTATAGATAAGCCAAATCCTGGTAATAAGAAGTGCCATAATTCAACGCCAGGGACCATAATACGAACCATTGACATTGTAACAGCTAAACCTACACCAATCGATAAGGAAAATAATAACAACTTATTAGGGATATGTCCACCAGTTACATCTTCAACTTGGTCACCAAGAACATGTACGGCTGGCTCAGCTAGGACGACCACCAGTCCCATAACCAAACCTAACCACGGCAATAAAGCTTCATGATTTGTTGCTAATTCAGTAGCTAGGTAACGTCCCATATCCATAAATCCTTGGTTAACTCCAATTAGGAAGAAAGTCAACCCAATCAATACATATATTATCCCAATAGCAATACGACGAAGACCATGTTTATTTATCCTTCTGTGGAAATAAAACATAATGATGAATAAAATTAAAATAGGCACTAACGATACAATTGATTCTTGAAGTGTATGCCCTAGATTTTCTATAAATGGACTTAGGATACCATCTGTATACTGGTAAGCTTCATTATTACTTTGGAATGTGGATGTTTGTATTAATGACATGATTAGTACCGCTAAAATTGGCCCGGTTGACATGGCACCCACTAGACCAAAGGAATCATCTTCTGCTCCTTTACCACCTTTTTTAGCTGATACACTGGTACTAAGAGCTAAAACAAATGGGGTGGTTAAAGCCCCTGTTGTTGCACCTGAGGCATCAAACGACATAGCTAGGAATGTTGAATCTGCAAAAAATGATAATAAAGCAATCAAGCCATAGACGATTAAGAAGAACCATTTTAACGCAACGTTCTTCATTACGCGGTAAACACCTAAGGAAATCATAACCCCCACACCTATTGATACAACGACAACAATCATTTGTGACCCTAAAATGCCACCCGTTGCATCAGAAATTTGTTGGCCTAAAATTAATAGGTCTGGTTCGGCTACGGTAATAGAGAATCCAATAAAAAAAGATAAAAGCAACACAATTAAGTGGGAATTGGAGCGAATAATTGAATCTCCCAAATAATTTCCAATTGGTGTCATACCAATATCTACCCCGAATAGAAATACGGTTAAACCTATAATTAATAAAATTGAACCGATACCAAATCTAATCATCATATCTCCGGGTACATCGACTAATGTAAATGATAATGCGAATACAAGGATAACGATTGGTAAAACAGAAGATATTACTTCCTTAAACTTATCTAGCAATAACTGCATATAATTCCTCCTTTTTAAATAATTAATAACAAAAAATGCAACAAAAAACTTTTTTATTATAATGTATAATTTGTTGCATATTTAACTGTTAAATAAATGAATTCATTTGAAAACATTAAACATAATATCATGTTAACATAATCTGAAATTGACATCAAAAATAATGCCTAAAAAAACAGCACAGTCTTATCTTTTAAACAAGCTGTGCTGTTTTCTGCTATTAAAAATCAAATAATGATAATTGATTTTGATCTGGCAAACCATCTAATACATTATTTTCTGTCATATATTCAATGATTGATTTAGAAACTTTACCACGTGTTTGTAAATCCTCTTTTGATAAGAATGGTGATTCTTCTCGAGCTGCAACAATTGATTTAGCAACATTAATACCCAAACCATCAATCGCTCTAAATGGTGCAATTAACGTATTGTCACCTTCAATAACAAATTCTGTAGCATGTGATTTATTCATGTCTACCATTTTTAATGTGAAACCACGTTCCCACATCTCATTAACAATTTCAAGTACTGTCAACAGTTGTTTCTCTTTTGTAGAAGCTTCTATGCCTTTAGCGTTAATTTCGTTAATTTTAGCTTTAGTTGACTCTTTTCCGTTTGCCATTGAGACAAGATCAAAGTCATTTGCACGTACAGATAAGTAGGCACAATAATACCAAATTGGATGTTTCACTTTAAACCAAGCTACCCGCATAGCATTTAAAACATAGGCTGCTGCATGGGCTTTCGGGAACATGTACTTAATTTTTTCACATGACTCCATATACCATTCTGGCACATCATAGGCTCTCATAATGGCCTTATGTTCATCAGATAATCCCTTACCTTTACGTACTTTCTCCATAATTTGGAAAGCATCGGATTCAGGTAGACCACGATGGATTAAATATACCATGATGTCATCACGACAACCGATTACTTCACTTAATGGTAGTCCTTTTTCTCGAACAAGTACTTCAGCATTTCCTAACCAAACATCAGTACCATGCGATAATCCGGAGATTTGCAGGAGTTCCGCGAAGGTTGATGGTTTTGTTGCTTCAAGCATTTGTCTGGTGAACCGTGTTCCAAATTCTGGAATCCCTAAAGTACCGGTATTGGAATAAATTTGTTCTTTGGTAACACCCAAAACTTCTGTCCCATTGAACAATTCATAAACTTCCGGGTCATCGATCGGGATTTCTGTTGGATTAATACCAGATAAATCCTGTAACTTACGAATCATTGTCGGGTCATCGTGCCCCAAGATATCTAATTTCAAAACATTATCATGAATGGAATGGAAATCAAAGTGCGTGGTTTTCCATTCAGAATCCACATCATCTGCTGGGAATTGAATGGGTGTAAAGTCATATACATCCATGTTTTCAGGGATAACAATAATCCCTCCTGGATGCTGCCCAGTTGTTCGCTTCACACCAGTCGCACCTTTGGCTAGAAATTCTTTTTCAGTCTTACGTAAATTTAAATTTTTATCTTGATCATACCCCAATACATAACCAAATGCTGTTTTATCTGCAACAGTACCTATAGTACCGGCACGGAAAACATGATCATCACCAAAGAGAACTTTAGTATAGGCATGAGCGCGCGCTTGATATTCCCCTGAGAAATTCAGATCGATATCGGGTACCTTATCCCCCTTAAAGCCTAAGAAGGTTTCAAATGGAATATCTTGCCCATCTTTATCAAGGTTTGTGCCACATTTTGGACATGATTTATCCGGTAAATCAAACCCTGAACCTACGGATCCATCCGTAAAGAAATGACTATAGTGGCAATTTGGACAAACATAATGCGGTGCTAGAGGATTTACTTCAGTGATTCCTGACATCGTTGCAACAAAAGAAGAGCCAACTGATCCACGAGAACCTACGATATAACCATCATCATTTGATTTTTTAACCAGTTTTTGTGATATCAAGTAAATTACTGAGAACCCATTAGAGATAATAGATTTTAGCTCTTTTTCTAGTCTGGCTTCAACAATTTCCGGAAGCTCCTTCCCATAAATTTCGTGCGCTCTTTCATAGGACATATCCGTTAGTTCTTGCTCTGCCCCTTCAATCGTCGGTGTATAAAGCTTATCTTTCAAAGGCTCAACAAATTCAATACTATCAGCGATAGCATTCGAATTCTCCACAACAATTTGATAGGCTGTTTCTTCACCTAAAAAAGCAAATTCATTCAACATTTCTTCTGTTGAACGGAAATGTGCTTCTGGGAAATTTTTGGTTCGGTTAGATTTAATCGAATTAATTAAAATTTCTCGATATAGTTTGTCCTCTTCATTTAGGTAGTGAACATCTCCAGTAGCCACAACAGGTTTGTTGACGGATTCGCCAATCTCCAACATTTCCTTCATTATTTTTTCCAGTGTCTCTTCATCCTGAATTAATTCATCAAGGATTAATGGTTGATATACACCTTTAGGTTGTAGTTCAAGATAATCGTAGAAACCAGCTTTTTGTTCTGCTTCTACCTTACCTTTTTGCATCAATGCTTCAAATACTTCACCGCCAGCACACGCAGAACCAACTAAGAGGTTTTCACGATGACTAGATAATAGCGATCTAGGAATTCGTGGTACGCGGTAATAATAATCAATATTTGATGCCGACACTAATTTAAACAAATCCTTTAAACCAGCCTGGTTTTTAGCTAGCAAAATAGCATGAAATGGCCGACTTTGCTTGTAGGCGTCTCCTTTGCCAACATCTTTATTCAATTCATCATGATAAAAAATTTTATGGTCAGCAGCTGCCTCTTTGATGAAGATCCATGCTAATGCGCTGGTCGTTTCCGCATCATATACCGCACGGTGGTGTTGTTCCAGCGCAACATTATAGCGCTTAGCTAATGTATTTAATCGATGTGATTTCAAGTCAGGATGTAGAAAACGAGACAGCTCAAGTGTATCAATCACCGCATTGTGTGTTTGATCGAAACCATGACGCTTATAGGCTGTATCGATAAATCCCATATCAAAGCTGGCATTATGGGCTACAAAAATTGCGTCTCCAACCCAGTCTCTAAAATCAGTAATGACTTCTTTTTCTGACCGTGTATTAGCCAACATAGCATCAGTAATTCCAGTTAGATTAATAATGGTTGCAGATAGCGGACGTCCAGGGTTAATAAATTCTTCAAAAGTATCAATTACGTTGCCATTCTGCATTTTTACAGCAGCTAACTCAATAATATTATCATAGATTGCTGACAGTCCAGTAGTTTCCACGTCAAAAACCACATAAGTTGCTTCCTTTAATTCAATATGAGTTGGGTTGTAGGCAATAGGAACGCCGTCATCTACGATATTAGCTTCTACACCATAAATCATCTTCAATCCTGTTGATTTAGCTGCACCTGAAGCTTCTGGATAAGCTTGGAGTGTTGCATGGTCAGTAACAGCAATTGCTGTATGGCCCCAATCTTTCGCTTGATTAGTAAGATCAGAAATGGAATTTGTCGCATCCAGCATAGACATATTGGTGTGCACATGCAGTTCCACTCTTTTCTTTTCAGCATTGTCTTGTCGTTTTGCCTTACTAATTTCTTCTAAATCACGAACGTTTAAAACTAAATCACGAGCAAAACGATCATCCATTTGTAAGTCGCCACGTACTCGTAACCACATTCCTTTACGAATAGCATCAAAAACGGCAATATCTTCATCTGTTCTAGAAAACATTTGAATCAAAAAAGCGGAAGTATAATCTGAGATTTTCGCGTTTAAAATCCGACGACCTGTTTTTAATATCTTGACATCAACATCAAACACAACCCCCTCCATTGATACAAAGCGCTGTTCTTCAACATAGGTGTTCATGGCTCTTAACTTATCATCAACTGGGATATATTTACCTAATTGTATTTTATCAACCTTTATAGCTGAACCATTGTTGCCTGACGCAGCCATTTCCTTTTGTTTTTCAGCAGCTTTTCTAGCCATTTCCTGTTGTTGTTCAGCTAGCTCATTCGCTCGCTCGACGAATACATCTCGACGATCTTTGGCCGTTTCTTCATCTATAATGATCTCAAACGGTACTTTGGGAAACCCAACCATTTGATAGTTTTGCTTAATCACTTCTAAATAATTTTCTTGAATAATTTGCTTCAAAGGTTGATTATCAACGCGGATATAGTAACGATTGTTTTCAAATGATGGTAATTGCCCTTGAAAAGTAGCCTTGGCAATGCCATTAGAAATACCTGATCGATTAACAATAATTGGCCAGTAATCCAGCACTTCTTTATTAGCTGGTTGACTTTGGTCAGTTACCTCAATTGAAAAATCTACTGAACCAACGTGGTCAAATCCTTTTTTAAGGTATTCTTCAAAAGTTAAGAAAGTGGCGGCATCTAGTCGCGTTGGTAAACCTATTTTAAACTGCCATAATCGTGATTTTGTATGAACAATGACATTCTCTAACCAACCATTTTGGATTGCAGTATTTTCTTCTGTCCAATTTATTTGGCCTAGTAGTGCTTGAAATAAGGCTTCTTTAGATTCTGACATACACACATTTCCTTCCTATTTTAATAACAAAAGGCCATCTCCGTGGCCTTTTGACGTACATTTTTAATTTAATTTTTAAATAGGACATTTATCCAAACATCCGCATAATATCGTTCCAAGTAACGGCAATCATCAAGACAATAACCAGAACTGCCCCTACAACATTAATGATACCTTCTGTCTTAGCTTGCAATGGCTTACCTCGAACTAACTCTATAAAGTTCAATACAATTTTACCACCATCTAAAGCAGGTACTGGCAATAAATTCACGATTCCCAAATTAATACTTAAAGCAGCTAACCAGGAAATAATTCCTGCCAAACCAAAGGATACCACTTGTGAGGTTGTTTGATACATGTATACAGGTCCACCGAAATTATTAATATCAAAGCCAGTTTTAAACATGCCAGCAATGATAGAGAAAATACCGGTGATCATGGCCCAAGTGCTTGTGAATCCGTAGGTAATTTTAGCCATAAAAGAGGTATCTTGCACTCTTTGTACCCCAATCATACCAACCGTTTCACCCGAAGTAACTTCTGTTACTTTTGGCGTTACGTCAATGTCCTGTTCTTGACCATCGCGGTTAATCGTAAAGGTTAAAGACTGATCTGGATTCGTTTGTACAATGGCTTGCATATCGTCAAATGTTTCAACGTCTTGTCCATCTATAGCAACTATTTGGTCTCCTTCTTCTAAACCAGCTACTTGTGCTGCTGAATCTGCTTGAATAACACCAAGTTCTGCAGTATTAGACCAAACACCACCTTGCATAAAGGCTAAAATGATAAATGCTAAAATACCTAAGATAAAGTTATTCATTGGGCCAGCGAAATTGACAATTAATCTTTGCCAGATATTTGCTGATTGGAACTGGCGTTCAATTGGCGCAACTTTAACTAATGTACCATCAGATTCAATAATATTGGCCGTTTTTGAGACTTGGTAGCGTACTTTATCTTCGCCACCATATGGAATCCCTTCTATAAACATATCTTTTTCGAGATCAACTGCCCAAACTTCCAATGGTAAACCTGAAAAGTTTTGACTATCATTTTCCAAAGAGATAGTGTCTACAACACCTTCTTCATTTTGTTCAACAACGACTTGCATCCCTTTTGTCAGGGTATCAGACATTTCTTCTAATCCAGCCATACGTACATAACCACCTATTGGTAGCATCCTCACAGTATATGTTGTTTCTTCAGCCTCAAAATGAAAAATTTTTGGCCCCATACCAATAGAAAATTCACGAACTAGAATACCTGCTTTTTTTGCAAAATAATAATGACCAAATTCATGGACAATAACGATGACTGAGAAAATAAATATAAATGCAATAATAGTCGTCATAACGCGCTCCTAACTATGATCCTAAAAATGGAATTAAAAAATAAAACATGGGTAAAACTAATAGTAAACTATCAAAACGGTCAAAGAAACCACCGTGACCTGGCATAATATTACCAGAATCTTTAACTTGGTAGCTGCGTTTTATGGAAGATTCTATCAAGTCACCTATTTGGCCTAAGAAGCCTAAAATTATAGCTAAAATGAAGTTATCAATAATAGATAGGCCAAATATATTGTTAAAATACAACACAATACTTGAACAAGCAAATGCGCCTACAACACCACCTAAAGAACCCTCTATTGTTTTATTTGGGGACACTTTTGGCGCTAATGGTGTCCGACCAATTTGTCTTCCTACCAAGTAAGCAAATGTATCATTACCCCAAATAATAATTAGGACATAAATCACAGGCAACAATCCCATTAACCTCGTCTCAATTAATAAATGAAAACCACGCCCTACATATAGAGCTGCCAAACTGATAACCCCAACTTGCTCAAAATTAATATCTTCTGGCTTAAATACCATGACCATCAATAACATTGCAACTCCAGCAAAGTATAAGGTCATATAGTCAATATCCTGTGGTAGTAGCGCAAGATAATAGGAAGGTAATAACTGCAACATCATAGTGATTAAACCAATTACACCACGCCATGATGGAAATGGAATTTTTGCCATTTGTAAAATTTCATAATAAGCAACAGCAGCGATAAATGCTACCATCAGATCAAATGGACGCCCCCCTATCAGTAAAAGCGGGATAAAAATGGCAAGAGCAACAACAGCGCTGATAACTCTTTGTGTCATGAAACCCCCTCTTTCTATTTAGTATCTATCGCTCCGAATCGACGATTTCTTCGCTGAAATTCTCCAACACACTCTTGTAGCACTTTTTCGTCAAAATCAGGCCATTTGGTTTCTGTAAACAACATTTCACTGTATGCGAGTTGCCACAATAAATAATTTGATAAACGCACTTCTCCACTTGATCGAATTAACAAATCTGGGTCTGCATATTCACCAAGTTGTGCGGTATATAATTCGTCTGATATCGTCTGTTCAGAAATGTCCTTTACCTTTAAATCACCTTTTGATACTTCTGTCGCAATTGCTTGAACTGCTTTAGTGATTTCATCACGGGAACCATAATTAAAAGCGATATTTAAAATCAAACCAGTATTATCTTTTGTTCGATCAATCGCATTTTGTATATATTTTTTGGTATTTAAAGGCACTTTATCAAAGTTTCCACTCATTCGTACTTGTACATTATTTTCGATTAGATCAGGTAAGATTTCATCATTTAATACCTTAGGTAGGCCCATTAAATAATTTACTTCCGACAGTGGACGCTTCCAGTTTTCTGTTGAAAAGGCATAAGCGGTTAATACTTTTACGTCCATTTTATGTGTTGCTATTACCACTCTTTTGAGGGCCTTTAATCCTTCTAAATGTCCATCTGTTCGTTTTAATCCACGTTCCTGTGCCCATCTACCATTTCCATCCATAATCACTGCAATATGATTGGGCACTGGTAAGTTTGGATTATAGTTTACATCTGTTAACATATTGAACCTCCATCTATTTCTAGACAATTGTATCAAAAATACAGAGAAAAACCTATACTTATCCTCTAGCTTAACGGTACTTTCTATGCATTTTAATACTTGGCATAAAATATGCAGACCCATTCTCATTATTCACATAAAAAACATCAGATCCACAATTTCTGTTAACTCATACACTAGTAAAAAGCATTGGCATATCCATGTGAAAAATACAGGGACTAATATTGACGATACCGATAAAGAACGAATTTTCGAACATTTTTATCGTGCTTCAGTTTCAAGAGCAAGCGAAACATCTGGCTATGGCCTCGGTTTAGCCATAGCTAAACAAATCATCGAAGATCACCAAGGTACGATTATAGTTGAAGATAACCATTCCAATGGAGTTAACTTTATTATCTGTCTAAGAAAAAATTATGATTAAACATAGCAGATATTTACTCTACAATATTTAGACATAAGAAAAAAGGGTTCTGTGTCAAATAGTGTTGGTG
>NZ_KV787004.1:2281-2399 GCF_001806975.1 Aerococcus sp. HMSC10H05 | reverse complement strand
ACCCTGTTCACTGCGCTCGATTACCTTGAGGGGAAGTTGATCAGTTCTATCGAGCGCCAACACCGGCATCAGGAGTGGCTGGACTTCCTCAAGAAAATCAATCGGGAAACGCCCAAGC
>NZ_KV787004.1:1109-1281 GCF_001806975.1 Aerococcus sp. HMSC10H05 | reverse complement strand
GGGAAACGCCCAAGCACCTTCAATTGCACCTGATCGTCGACAACTACGCCACGCACAAACATCCGAAAGTGAAGGCCTGGCTCGAAAAGCACAAGCGCTTCCATATGCATTTCACCCCGACCTCAAGTTCGTGGATGAACATGGTTGAGCGCTTCTTTCGTGACATCACGGT
>NZ_KV787004.1:0-109 GCF_001806975.1 Aerococcus sp. HMSC10H05 | reverse complement strand
TTGGAAAGCTCAATCACCACATTTCTGGCACTGCGAAATGCCCAGCCGACTCGCTACGTTTGGAACGCTAAGGGAGAAGATATTTTGAACAAAATACAGCGAGCCCGCG
>NZ_KV787003.1:0-1073 GCF_001806975.1 Aerococcus sp. HMSC10H05 | reverse complement strand
CTCGTACAGCTCATGTCGCCTGGCCAGGATCTGATGGTCCAGCCCTCGATGCCGCTCAGTCGGTGTCACGAAACGTATCCGGCTGTGCCGATGATCATTGTTGTACCAACGCATGAAATCCCTCACCCAGAGGCGTGCCGCGTCAAGGCTGGCAAACCCGTCCTGCGGCCATTGCGGGCAGTATTTCAGTGTCCTGAACAGCGACTCCGAGTAAGGATTGTCGTTGCTGACACGCGGTCGCCCACGCGACGGGGTGATGCCCAGTTCATACATCTTGCTTAACAACGTCACCGATTTCATCGGCGCACCGTTGTCCGAGTGCAGCACCAGCGGCTCGTGCAAACACTGCTCGCCTATCACGCTGCGTTGCAGCAGGGCGGCGGCTTTCTCGCCGCTTTCCATCTCGTAAACTTCCCAGCCAACGGCCTTGCGGCTGTAAATATCCTCGATCAAATAGAGGTAATAATACTTGCCCCTTATCGGTGACGGCAGGTACGTAATGTCCCACGACCACACCTGATTCGGCGCTTTGGCTGCATGTGTCGTCGGTGCCGCATATCGTCTGGGACGCTGACTGCGCCCTCGACGCTGTTGTTGACCTGCGGCCCGCAAGACGCGATAAAACGTGGCCTCCGACGCCAGATAACACCCTTGATCGGCCAGCCGTGGCACGATCTGGCTGGGCGGCAGGTGAGCGTACTCAGGGCTGTTGCACAGTGTGATAATAGCTTGGCGCTCAACGTCGCTCAGTGCATTGGACGGAGTCGGCCGCGTGACCGTTGTGCGGGCATCAGCCTTGAAAACGTCTGTCTGCGTCCATCGCTGCAAGGTACGCAATGACAGGTCGATTTCCTGGCAGGCCCTTGCTTTTCGGGCTCCCTCTGCAACAGCGGTATTTAGCCAGTCAATCAGTAACAGGCGCTCAGGCAAGGACGTCAGTTGTCCTCGTCGACGGTCCCCCAGTAGTCGTTGAGCTTTTTTCGCAGCACCAACAACGCCGCGGTTTCAGCGAGCGCCTTGTCTTTGCGGCGCAGTTCGCGCTCAAGTTCCTGTATGCGTTTCTTGTCTTTGCG
>NZ_KV787002.1:0-18289 GCF_001806975.1 Aerococcus sp. HMSC10H05 | reverse complement strand
CCACCAACACTATTTATCATAGAACCATAAAAAGGAGATGTGCGGTTTAGCAACATCTCCCTTCTATTTCATCAAATTCAACTAACACATTTTTCTAATCACTTCTGCTGTTTCATGTGCCGCCATTCGACGAACATCTAGTCGATAGTTCGACGCTTCCTCGTATAAGGGAATACGTCGCTCATATTTAGCAGCCATTTGCTTTTTACTATTAGCATTAACTAATGGACGATCATTTTGGATAAGTCCACCTCGGTTAATTCGTTGCCAGGAAGTTTCAAAAGTATCCTGTAAGTAGAATACCTGATCTTGTTGGACAAGCAATTGTCGGCATTCAGTCGTTTCAACAATACCTCCACCAGTTGAAATAACCATACGCCCATTTTCTTCCGCTTCAAGTAATTCTCTTAGTACTTGATACTCTATTAATCTAAATCCCGATTCTCCAATTTGATCAAAGATTTCTGCAATCGTCTGACCTTGTCGGGCCTCGATATAATAGTCCATGTCCACAAATGGCACACCCAATTTATTGGCCAAAATGCGCCCGACTGTTGTCTTCCCGACACCCATAAATCCTGTTAATATGATTAGCATCCTTTGATCAACCTTCCATTTCATTTTAAAATTGGGTAACTTATTTGCTTAATGCAGCTAAGTCATCGAAGAAGCTAGGGAAAGAAATATTGACAGCTTCTGGATGTGCCAGTTGAACAGTACCTTCTTTAACCAATAATGCAGCCACTTGTAACATCATACCAATACGATGGTCACCGTAACTGTCAACTTCTGCTGCATGTAATGGTGTTGGTCCAGTAATGATCATACCATCTTCAGTTTCTTCAATGTTTGCACCCATTTTGTTTAATTCTTGGGTAGTGGCCTTAATACGGTCAGTTTCTTTTACTTTTAATTCTTCTGCGTTTCGAATAATCGTTTTACCTTCAGCTTGTGTTGCTGCTAAAGCAATAATAGGAATCTCATCAATTAAAGTTGGAATAATATCTCCACCGAATTCAGTTGCTTTCAGATTGCTCCAATGGACAGTTAAGTCCCCACTTAAGCCACCTTCATGTAAGTTGATTTCAATATTTGCACCCATATCTTTCAATACTTCAATAATGCCAGCACGAGTTGGATTCAACCCGACATTAGGCATATTTAGTTTAGACCCCTTAACTAAAAGTGCAGCAACAATGAAAAAGGCCGCAGAAGAAATATCTGCTGGTATAGTGATATCACTAGCTGTTAATGTTTGACCACCTTTTAAATAAATATCTCTATCTTCAACACGTAAGTCCACACCAAAGTTTTTTAACATCTTTTCAGTATGGTCACGAGACCGTTCCTTTTCATGGATAACCGTTGTTCCCTCAGCTGAAAGACCTGCCAATAGGATAGATGACTTTACCTGAGCTGAAGCTACTGGCATATCATACTCAATCGCATTTAAATGGTCGACAGGCTGAATATATAGAGGGGCAAACTCGCTTCCGTCAGATCCAGAAATAGAGGCACCCATTTGACGTAAAGGTAACATTACCCGATTCATTGGGCGTTTAGATAGAGAGTCATCCCCAATAATTTTGGTTTTAAAAGGAAAACCAGTAAATAGTCCTGCTAATAGACGCATAGTTGTACCAGAATTTCCAGCATCTAGAGCTTTTTGCGGTGCCGTTAACCCGTCGATACCTTTACCATGCACAATAACAGAGCCGTCTGGTTCTTCATCAATTTGAACACCTAAATCACGGAAAATATTCATAGTTGAAATGCAATCTTCGGCATATAAAAAACCTTCAATTTTAGTTGTACCTTTTGCAATTGCAGCAAACATGATTGCCCGATGAGTAATTGACTTGTCACCGGGAATCGTAATCGTGCCTTCTAATGCATTGGCATCAATCATTAACTTTTTCATGAATACCTTACTCTCCTTCATTTTGCCAGATATCAGGATTTTTCACATATTCGCGGTAGTCGGCTACAGACTTTACTAATTCATTGTAGTCATCATGAGGGAATTTTTCTAATATTGCTTGCGCTAACTCAGTCGCAATCACTGTTTCCGCGATAATAGCGGCACGTGGTACTGCAGTAATATCTGAACGTTCGATTGATGCCTTGTAAGGTTCTTTTGTATAGATATCTACTGATTGTAAAGGATGGTATTGTGTTGGAATTGGTTTTTTGTATCCACGAACGATAATCGGCATACCTGTAGTCATACCACCTTCAAAACCACCCATATGGTTCGTTAATCGGTAGAATCCTTGCGTTTCATCATAGGCAATTTCGTCCATTAATTCATTACCAAAACGGTTAGCAACTTCAACACCATCACCAATTTCAGCAGCCTTAAAAGCATTGATTGATACCATAGCACCAACTAATTTAGCATCCAATTTTTTGTCCCAATGGGTATATGAGCCTAGACCAGCTGGTACGTTTTTAGCAATCACTTCAATTACACCACCAAGAGTTGTACCATCTTTTTTTGCTTGGTCAATTTTTACTTTAATTTCTTCATCTATAGAATGATCAATCATTTTTAATTCTGATTCATCAGTTGTTTGACGGATTTCATCATAAGAGAGGCTTGTAGCATCAACTTTACCCTCAACGCCACCTAAAGCTTTTACATAAGCGATTATTTCAATACCTAGCCCGTCTAAGATTTGTTGTGCAATGGAACCAACAGCTACTCGCATAGTCGTTTCTCTAGCTGAAGAACGTTCTAAAACGTTACGCAAGTCTTTAAATCCATATTTAATCCCACCAACTAAATCAGCGTGTCCAGGACGTGGATGATGAACTGTACGGCGTTTTTTAATGCCTTCTTCCACATCTTCTGTGCTCATAATTTCTGTCCATTTTTTAAAGTCTCTATTTTCAACTTGTAAAGTAATTGGTGAACCTAAAGTTAAACCATGACGCACACCTGATGTGATACGCACTTGGTCTTTTTCAATTTTCATACGATTTCCTGCACCATAACCCATTTGGCGGCGAGCAAGATTCTCGTTGATTTTATCTATATCGATTGGTAAATTTGCCGGAACGCCTTCAATAATCGCAGTTTCTAATGGACCATGTGATTCGCCAGCTGTAATGAAACGTAGCATGTACTGTTTCCTCCTAATTATCAATTTCTTCTATTCATTTTAGCCTTTATTTCCTATTGGAGCAATTATATTTATGCAAAAAATTAGAAAATAATGAATATTTAACAACAAATCTAATATTACTAGCTATACTTGCAAAAAAGAAAAGTGTTGATTGAGCCAAATAGCTCAGTCAACACTTTTTAAATGTCCGAACAATAGATTATAATGATATAGTTTCAAATGAATTAGATAGTTGTAGTTGCGCCGTTATAAACAATACCACGACGAGCATCAACTGTTACTAATTGACCATTTTCAATTGTGGTAGTGGCATTTTCAGCACCTACTACAACTGGAATACCATTTTCAACACCTAGTACTGCTG
This sequence comes from Aerococcus sp. HMSC10H05, assembly GCF_001806975.1. NCBI lineage: Bacteria > Bacillati > Bacillota > Bacilli > Lactobacillales > Aerococcaceae > Aerococcus > Aerococcus sp. HMSC10H05. The sequence goes on along the minus strand of NZ_KV787002.1, from coordinate 14,797 downwards.
CATGACTAGTCAACCCGCCTTTTTCAACAACTACAGCCGCTGCATTTTGAATCGCTTCATTGTAATCATTGTCAGTTGATTTCACAACTAAAATAGCGTTAGGTTTTACTTTAGCTACTGCATCTGCTGCATTATCTACTACTACTGCATGACCAACAACAGATTTTTCACCGATACCTGAACCGGATACTAGTTTTTCACCAATAACTTGAATTTTCATCAAGTTAGTTGTGCCTTTTTCACCAACTGGTACACCAGCTGAGATGATGATTGTATCACCGTCATGGGCATATCCTGAGTCTTTAGCTACGATGCCTGCTAATGTCATCATTTCATCAGTTGAAGCTGGTTTTTCAATAACAAATGGTTCCACACCCCAAGCTAAAACTAATTTACGTGCTTGGCTTTCAGAGAAAGTTAATGCAATAATTTTTGCACTTGGACGGTATTTAGAAATCATTTTAGCTGTATGACCTGATTCGGTCGCAGCAACAATTGTAGAAACGCGTAAGCCGCGAGCTGTATAAGCAACAGATTGGCTAATTGCTTCTGCCATATCACCTTCTGTATTTGGTTTCAATGAACCAATGTCAGTTTTAGCTTCTTCACGGCCTTCAGTGACTAAAGCAATTCGGTTCATAGTTTGAACTGCTTCTACTGGATAATCACCAGCTGCAGTTTCACCTGAAAGCATAATTGCGTCAGTACCATCTAAAATTGCATTAGCAACGTCAGAAGCTTCTGCACGTGTAGGTCTTGGGTTACGTTGCATTGAGTCTAACATTTGTGTAGCTGTAATAACCGGTTTACCAGCTAAATTACATTTACGGATCATGTCTTTTTGTACAACTGGTACTTGTTCAGCTGGGATTTCTACCCCTAAATCACCACGAGCAACCATCAATCCGTCAGATACAGATAAGATATCTTCTAAGTTATCTACACCTTCTTGGCTTTCGATTTTAGGAATGATTTGAACAGATTCATTACCAGTTTCTTCTAAAATTTCACGAATTTCTAACACATCACTTGGTTTACGTACAAATGAAGCAGCGATGTAGTCAATATCGTTTTCTAAACCGAAACGGATATCATTTTCATCTTTTTCAGTAATACCTGGTAATTGAACAGAAACGCCAGGTACGTTAACACCTTTTTTATCTTTAACGATACCAGTATTTTGAACTTCAGTAATGATTTCGTTATTTTCAGTGTCGATACCAGTTACCAATAAGTCAACTAAACCATCATCAATTAAGATATGAGAACCTAATTCAACATCATTAATTAAGCCAGTATATGTGACTGAGAATTTCTTCTCATCCCCTTCAACTTCTGTCATTGAAATGCGAACTTCAGAACCTTTAACCAGCGTAACAGCTTTATGATCTTTCATGTTGTTTGTACGAATTTCAGGACCTTTAGTATCCAGTAAAATCGCAACACGACGGCCAGCTTTTTCAGAAGCTTCACGAATGTTATGAATACGTGCTAAGTGTTCTGCATGGTCCCCATGAGAGAAGTTTAAACGAGCAACGTTCATACCTGCTTCGATCAGTTGAACTAAAGTTTCAACGGACTCCGATGCGGGTCCAATGGTACATACAATCTTGGTGTTTTTTTCCATAATGATTCATGCATCCTTTCTTAGAGAAAATTAAAATGAAATTTCTGAGTTGATATTGTATAAATCTACTTGAGACGTATGTGAGTGGCCTTTCGATTGTAATGCTTCGTTAATATCAGTAGAAATAATTTTTTCTCCACTAATACCGACACAAACACCACTAGCCCCTTCATGAAGCAATTCCACAGCTTTGAAGCCAAATTGCGCCGCTAATACACGGTCACGAGCTGTTGGTGCTCCACCACGTTGAACATGACCTAATACCGTAACACGTGCATGATAATCATCGTATTCATAAAGCTTATCAGCAAATTCATGCCCTTCCATTACACCTTCAGCAAGGATAATGATAGAGTGCTTCTTACCACGACGTTGACCTTCTTCGATATTTGCAACAATTTCATCCATATTAAATTCTGCTTCAGGAATAATAATTTGCTCAGCCCCTGAACCGATACCAGTCCAAACAGCAATATCTCCAGCATTACGGCCCATCACTTCAATGACAAATGTCCGAAGATGACTCGTTGCCGTGCCAGGAATTTTATCGATAGCTTCTAAGGCAGTATTACATGCGGTATCAAAACCAATAGTATATTCGGTACCAGGAATATCGTTATCAATTGTTCCTGGAATGCCGACAGTTTGAATACCTTCTGCGGCCAATGATGCTGCACCTCTGTATGAACCGTCCCCACCGATGACTACCAAAGAGTCAATACCATGTTTTTTTAATTGTTCAATGGCTAGTCTACGGCCTTCTTCATCCTGAAATTCAGGATAACGGGCAGTATATAGCATAGTGCCTCCGCGAGCAGTTAAATCACTCACATCCCGTTCCGCCATTTGGAAAATATCGCCTTCAGCTAGGCCACGATAACCGTAGCGAATACCGAAAACTTCATCTCCATCATGAATTGCTTTACGGACAACTGCTCTAATAGCTGCGTTCATACCAGGGGCGTCTCCACCACTAGTTAAAACTCCTATACGTTTTCCCATTTTTCCACCTCAATTAATTTATTTACAGTGTTATTCTACCATTTTTCATAGCTAATGTCTTACGTTTTCTTAATTTGTGCAAAGTTATACAAGTATTTTACATTATTTAATCACAACATTGCGCTCGCCATAGATTGCAATCAATGCTTGCACCGATTCATTTGTCACTTGGATTGCATATTTTTCTGCTAACCAGTAGCTTTCTTGACTAGCCACAATTGTAAAATGAAGCAATGTTTGACCTGGATATTTAGCTACTACAGTTAACAATCCAGCTTTTAAATCGCTTGCCATTGCTTTATCAGCTACACGAATCCAACAAACCGGTGCTGATTGCTTCTGCACTGTTGACTCAGGGTGATTCACTGAACGCTTTTTCTTATCAACTTTCTCCGACGCTCCAGGTAGCCCAACTTGTTTTTGTTTTAACTGATTTAAATATTGCTTAGCTGTTGCATCTAACATCCATGCTTTAGTTAACACTACCTGCAATTCACCATTGCGTTTTTGTGTCCTTCCATAAATTAATAAAGCATTTCCTTGATTCAGATGTTTAGCAAAGTCGATATAAGCTTCAGGAAAAGCTGTCACTGATATCGCACCTGTTTGATCTTCGAGTGTCACAAAAGCCATGGGTTGATTTCTTTTCGTGGTAATCCGTTTAACTGTCCTTACCTCACCAAGGAAAAAAACCTTGTTATTTTCTTTTAGCCTATCAATGTAGTTGATGATCCCTGCCTGATAAAAATCTTCATAATCTTCAAATAAATTTATGGATAAAGCTTGGCCTAATGTTTCGATTTCATTTTCGATCAACTCATGTTGGTCAAATTCATCAATTTCAACAATTTTGGGTGCAAACATTGCAGACAAATCATCTTCCCCTAGTAGTGACGTTTGATTTTTGTTATCCGTCTTAAATAATTGTTCATGAGTAATCATTTTAGGAATCGCTTCTAATTGTAGTGTACGACGGTTATAACCAAAGGTATCCAAGGCACCGGACTGCGCTAACTTTACTAATATATCTTCTTTTAAAGCAAGCTTACCAAGTCGATGGATAAAGTTAGTGAAATCTTTAAAAGGACCTTCCGCTTCTCTAGCTTCAATTATTTCTTCTACTGCTCGCTTAGGAATACCTCTGATATCGCCTAATCCCAGCTGCAATTGATGAGCATTCACTACCGACAGACCATAAAATGACTTGTTGATATCTGGATTGACCACCTGAACACCATGATTTTTAGCTTCTAAAACAAGATTTTTCCCTTTCTTATCATAGATTCTGGTATGCTTCAGATTACCATAATAAAAAGCAACGGGATAATTGGCTTTAATCCAAGCTAACTGATAAGCCAAATATGAATATGCAAAGGAATGCGATTTATTGAAACCATAATTGGCAAAGGCCTCTATATAATCATAAATTTGTACAGCAATATTTTCTTGATAACCCTTATCAATCGCACCATTTATAAATTGCTGCCGGACTCTTTCAATGGTTTCGTGTTTCTTTTTCCCAATCGCACGGCGCAAGATATCTGCTTCTCCCAAGCTAAAACCGGCAATTTTTTGGGTAACCTGCATTACCTGCTCTTGATAGACCATAATGCCATATGTAGGCGCTAATATGGGCGTCAAATCAGGGTGAGGGTAAGCTATTGGTTCACGTCCATGTTTTCTTGAAACAAAATGTGGAATTTGCTGAACTGGACCTGGTCGATACAAGGCATTCACCGCAACCACATCTTCAATTGATGTTGGTGCTACTTGCTTTAAGACATTTTTAATACCATCTGATTCAAATTGGAAGACACCATTTGTATCTGCATGACGGAATATTTCATAAGTATTTTGATCATCTAAAGGTATATCTGAAGCTTTAACTGCTCTACCAGTCAATTTACTTACCGCGGATAAACCATCATGCAAAATGGTGAGATTGGATAAACTTAGAAAGTCGACTTTCAAGAGTCCGACCGCCTCAACATCCCCCATCGTGTATTGGGTATTGGGAATATGAGTCGAGGATGCTTGTAGCGGCGTATACAAGGTTAGGGGTTGGTCAGCAATTACTACGCCCGCTGCATGTGTAGAAACATGACGTGGTAACCCTTCTAATTTTCGTGCAGTATCAAACCATAATTGACCGTATTCTTCATTTACAATCAACTCCTGTAATTTCGCTGACTGTTTATAAACTGCAGTTAAAGTCTCAGCTGGTAAATTGGGATTATTTTCTACTGTATTTGCCCATTCAGAAAGCGTCACCTGCGCCTTTCCAAATACAGCACCTACATTTCTTAAGGCTTGACGCGCCCCGAAAGTACCGAATGTGGCAATCTGAGCGACATGGTTTTCGCCATATTTTCGGTAAACATAGTCTAAGACTTTTTGGCGTTTATCGTCTGGGAAATCTAAATCTATATCAGGCATATTCTGTCGTTCAGGATTTAAAAAACGCTCAAATAGTAAGTCATTCGCAATCGGATCAACATCCGTTATCTCTAGTACATAAGCAACTAAAGCACCAGCTGCTGAACCGCGGCCTGGACCAGTTTGGATAGCATGTTGATGGGCGTAATTCATTACATCCCATACAATCAAGAAATAATCATCAAATCCCATCTTATGAATTACATTTAATTCATATGCCAAACGATCAGTATACGCTTTGGAAACTGTTTGCACTCGCTTTGCTAGTCCAGCTTCAGCTAAATCTTTTAAATATTTTTGTGTGTCTGTATATTCACTTGGTATTTGATATTTAGGTAGCAAGGTTTTTACTTTTGGAAAATCAATTTTAATTTGCTTGACCATTTCCGTTAATTGATTGAGGGCTTCTTGATATTTTAACTCCTGGTACATACTTGACCACTGACCTGGACTTCTCAAAGCGTGTGCGCCTTTAATCTTTTTCATTTCCTCAATATCAACTAACTTTTCATTTCGATCAATCGCTTCTAGCACTTGTTGGGTGAAGTAGTCATCAGGTTCCAAGTATTGAATATGTGGCATTGCAATTAATGGAATACCCCAACGTTCACTAAGTTCAACTATAGCATCTGTATGGAACTGTTCATTCTCCAAAGCTGATAGTCCCAAGAACAATTGATTACTAGAAAAATGACGTCGCCACCAAACTAATTCTTGGTCTAATTGGGCATAATCAGCTTGACCATCACCTTGTTTGAAATACCGCATATGTGGTCCTGTCATAGCTGAAAATATAACAATATAATCATCAGCATGCAAAGTAATTTCTTGGTAAATAGCTTGGCGATTTGCCTCTGTTTGTAGTTTTAAAGACGACGAAAGGGCCATCAGATGCTGATAGCCTTGGTAATTTTTGGCGTAGACAACCAATTCTTCTTTCATATTATCTATATTAAACTGGATCGTTAACCCAATTAAAGGAGTGATGCCATTTTGCTCACAGGCGCGGACGAAAGCTAAAGTCCCTGACATGACATTCACATCTGCCAAACCTAAATGGGTATAACCTGCTGCCTTACCTGCTTTGACATAAGACTCAACCGACATTGGACTTGTCAATAAAGAATAAGCTGAATTTACATGTAATGGTACGAACATCCGCTCACTCCTCCTTCATTCTCTTAAGTATTTTCATTCATTATTTGAATTTAGTCTTTTTGAGTAAAAAATTGACTATTCCGTCGTTTAGCCGCTTCAATATCTTCTTCACTAATAGCTGGATCTTGATATTGGGGTCCACGTAAAAACATAGCGTCCCCAAAGGAGAAAAAGCGATATTCTTCAGCCACTGCATGTTGATAAGCGGTTAAGACATGCTCGCGACCTGCAAAGGCTGAAACCAACATAATTAAAGTTGATTTAGGTAAATGGAAGTTCGTAATAAAGCTATTAACTACTGTAAATTGATAGCCTGGCGCTATAAAAATATCTGTCCAACCAGAATCTGCCTTGACCTCTCCATCAAATTTAGTACCTATCGTTTCAAGTGTCCGAATTGAGGTTGTTCCAACTGCAACCACTTTATGCCCACCCTGTTGAGCACGACGAATTTTATCTGAATTTTCTTGATCTAAGCTATAGAATTCTGAATGCATTTTATGTGCATCAATATCATCTACTGAAACCGGACGGAAAGTCCCAAGTCCTACATGTAGCGTTAAGTAGGCAATATCAATTCCACGCGCTTCTAAGTCCGCCATAAATTCTTGGGTAAAGTGTAAGCCTGCGGTTGGCGCAGCTGCTGAACCATTTTCTTTAGCATACACAGTTTGATACCGATCTGGGTTATCTAATTTCTCTTTAATATATGGTGGTAAGGGCATTTCACCCAAAGCTTCCAAAACTTCTAAAAAGATGCCTTGATATATAAATTCAACAATTCGCCCCCCATGATCAAGTTCTTCGGCTACAACTGCAACCAACTGACCGTCGCCAAAAGCGATTTCGGTGCCAACACGAATACGGCGCGCTGGTTTGACTAGTGTTTCCCAGCGGTCACCTTCTGTATTGTTTAGTAACAATACCTCTACATGTCCACCTGTATCAGGTCGGATACCATGTAAGCGTGCTGGTAATACCCGCGTATTATTTAATACCAAAACATCACCTGGTTCCAACTCACTTGCAATATCTGGAAAATGACCATCCTCATATTCGCCTGTTTGTGCATCTAGTTTCAACAGTCGACTAGCCAACCGATTTTGAATCGGTACTTGTGCGATCAGTTGTTCTGGTAAGTTAAAATCAAAATCATTTGTTGTTAATGTCAATTAAAATTCCTCCGAATAGGGTATGCCTAAATGGTCGAATGCCTTTGGTGTAGCTAAACGTCCACGTGGTGTTCTCTGCAAGAATCCATTTTGAATTAAGAAGGGTTCATACATATCTTCAATCGTTGTTGCTTCTTCTGAAATATTGGCTGCTATAGTTGATAAACCAACTGGTCCACCACCATAATAGCGAATAATTACGTCTAGAATTTTTCGGTCGGTTTCATCTAAACCTGCCTGGTCTACCTTCAGAATTGCTAGGGCTTTATTCGTAATTGCATCATCAATTAATCCGTCCTCGTGGTATACCTGGGCAAAATCACGAACACGTTTTAAAAGACGATTAGCAATACGAGGTGTCCCCCTAGACCGCATACCAATTTCTTTAGCCGCCTGGTCTTTAATCGGCACTTCAAATAAATTGGCTGTTCGCTCAACAATTGTCGCCAATTCCTCTATTGTATAGTAACGTAAATGCTGGACTATCCCAAACCGATGCCGTAGCGGTGAAGATAAGGCACCTGGTCTCGTTGTAGCCCCAATCAGCGTAAAAGGTGGTAAAGGAAAGTGTACGGGATGAGCTCCTTCATCTTGCCCAACAATAATATCTACCTGGTAATCTTCCATAGCAGAATAAAGCATTTCTTCTACCACCCTTGGCAACCGGTGAATCTCATCAATAAATAAGACGTCTCCAGCTGATAATTCATTAAGTAAAACCAGTAAATCCCCAGTTTTTTCAATAGCTGGCCCAGACGTTGTTTGAATATTAACGTTCATTTCATTCGCTATAATATTCGCTAAGGTTGTCTTTCCTAACCCTGGAGGCCCATAAAGAAGGACATGGTCGAGCGCTTCATCACGATTTTCTGCCGCTTGTATATAGATGGCCAGTTCTTCCTTTAATTCTGTTTGGCCAATATATTCGCGTAAAAACCTAGGTCTTAAAGACAAGTCTTGTGCATCCTCTGCTTGCTCTTTGGGCGAATGAATTTGTCCGTTGTGAATGATCTCAACTCCTAAATCTTCAGCTTCGAAATCTTCATGATGATCAAAGTTCATAGTAGTTTCCTCCTTTCATATAATGCATATCTAAGTCCACGCACCACTATTTAGGTTTTGTAATAAATTTCAGTGCGATACGGATTGCTTCGGCTGTAGTTGTCACACCAGTAAAGTCTGCATTTTTTACTACTCGGTTAATCTCTCTTTGACTGTAGCCAAGACTAGCCATAGCTTCCTCCAATTCGTGCAGGAATGGTGAATTGACTTGTTCTGATACTTGAATGTTCAGACTTTCTTGCTTAAATAAGTCTGAGGACGGTAACTCAGCTAAAACTTTTGGTAGTTTTTCTTTGAGGTCCAGTATAATCTGTCCGGCTGTCTTTTTCCCAACACCTGGAAATTTCATTAAGAAAGTATTGTCTTCTGCCTGAATGGCTTGGACTAACCCTGCATGATCATCTAAAGAAAGAATGGATAAGGCTGACTTAGGACCTATCCCTGAAACTGAAATGAGTTGGAGAAAAATGGTCTTTTCTTCTTGTGATTTAAATCCATATAAGCGAATGTCATTCTCTGAAACAGATTGATACAACCAGATTTTTACTGGCTGGTCTTGTCCAATTTTGTCTGTAAAACGATAAGGATTGGCCATATAAATATAGTAGCCAATCCCATCCGTTTCAAGGATAACAGCATCTGGATAGACACTCTCAACCTGACCTATCATAAATTCGTACATTGTCTTACTTCACTAATGCTTTCAAGTCGCCGTATCCTTCTTTATCCATATCTTCTAAAGATATGAAACGAAGTGAAGCGGAGTTTATACAGTAACGTAAGCCACCTAATTCAGCTGGTCCATCGTTGAATACGTGACCTAAATGTGAATCCGCATCTTTAGAGCGAACTTCAGTGCGTTTCATACCGTATGAGGAATCTTCCAATTCCTCAATTTCATCTGCCATAATTGGTTTAGAAAATGATGGCCAACCACAACCTGCATCAAACTTATCAGTTGATGCAAACAAAGGCTTACCACTCACGATGTCTACGTAAATGCCTTTTTCATAGAAGTCATCATACTGACCAGTAAATGGGCGCTCGGTTGCGGAATTTTGTGTGACTTCATATTCTAACTCAGATAATTTTTTTAAACGTTCTTCTTTATTATAGTCTTTTGTCATAATGAAACTTCTTCTCCTTCTGAATAATCTAGATAACCTAGTATATTTTCTTTTTTAGTTACTTATATTCTAGCATAATATTCATCTATACACGAAAATCTAGATTAGGACTTTACTTATAATTGTGGTGATTCATGCGGATCCTGAATCCGTTTAAACATCCGCTCAATTTCATAATTTGAAAAATGAACTAAAACAGGTCGACCATGCGGGCAGTTATATGGGTTTTTAGTATAAGCCAAGTCATGCAACAACTGCTTAGCCTGCATATCATCTAAATAATGATTGGCTTTAATCGACCGTTTACATGACATCATAATTGCCGTTGCCTCCCGATAGTTCCCTACTGTTGCTTTAGGGTCTTCTAAGACTAGTGCAATCAGATCTTCAACAATTTTTTGGACATTCTTCTTACCCATCCAAATTGGGTGTTGTTGTAATTGAAAGGCGTTTGGGCCAAATGGTTCTAAATCAATACCCATTTCCAATAACTTAGGACGGATTTGTTCAATTTCTTGCGCTTCAGATGTTGAAAAATCAAAAACAATTGGGAGCAATAGACTCTGCATGGCTGTTCCAAATTCAACAATCGTATCCCGGTAGTACTCATACTTAATCCGTTCTTGCGCTGCATGCTGGTCTATCAAGTACATACCCGTCTCATTTTCTGCTACTAAGTATGTTCCTTGCATTTGCCCAACATAAGTTAAGTCTGGAAAAGAACTATTTCTATCAACCATCGCCTGGTCAAGCTCCCTGACCTGTTTAACAGTCTGCCATACCGGTTTATTATGTGATTTAGGTAAGCTTACTTCCTTTTCCGTATCTAAATAAGTGATGCGGCCTTTTGCCTGGTCTTGACTCTCACTCTCAATCTCTGTTTCCTCCACAACTTGCGCTTCGTCCCGTAAATAACTCGGCACTTGGATTGGTTGCTCGCCTTCGTTTATGCCCTTATTTTCTTTGGAAGAAGCGTTACCTTCACCTGGCTGATGTATAGTGTGCTGATTGGTTTGACTGACATTGAAATCGAAACTTGATTGTTCACCAAGGTAAGTGGTTGGTTGATTTAACGGACGGTAATGATTTTGCTGGTTCTGTTCCAAACCATCAGTTTGACTAGAGCTTGTTGTATCCGTACGCACTTGCCGATTTTCTACTGCTAGTTCTAGATTATCCTCATCTTCATCTGCAAAAACATCCGGTATCCGTTGAACTGGTGCTAACGCTTTAATAATGCTTGCCTTAATCATTTCATATAGGTCATCTTCTTTTGAAATACGCACTTCCTGTTTGGTTGGGTGAACATTCACATCAATTAATTGGGGGTCCAGTTCTATATAGATAACTGCAATTGGATACCGTCCAACCATTAATTTAGACCCATACCCTTTAAGGATTGCTTGGCTTAACTTATAGTTTTTGATAAACCGCCCATTGACAAAAAGCGACATATAAGACTTACTAGCCCTTGTGACAGTAGGCAAGGAAACGTAGCCAGAAATTTGAAAATCTAAGCTCTCACCCTTAATCAAAACCATATCTTTAGCCTGTCTAAACCCATAAATCGCAGCTAAAACTTCATTCACCCTTCCCTTACCATTCGTTGACAATAAGGTCTTGCCGTCATGAGTATAGTTAAAACGAATTTCTGGGTGTCCCAATGCTTCACGGTTAATAATGTCTGTAATATGAGCTAATTCTGTTTGTAAACTCTTCAAATATTTCAACCGAGCTGGCGTATTATAAAAAAGGTTTTCTATCAATACCGACGTGCCTCGGCGCAATGCAGATGTCTTCTGGTCTATAATTTCACCATCTTTTAAGTAAATTTCACTCGATGATTCCCCATCCGAAGTATTCATGGTTACTTCAGAAACAGAAGCAATAGAAGGCAAAGCTTCCCCTCTAAAACCAAGTGTTCGTATCCTAAATAAATCATTTGAACTATATATTTTTGAAGTGGCATGTCGCTTAAAAGCCAACTCAACCTGATCAGCGGCAATCCCTCTACCATTATCAATGACTTGAATCGACCGCAAACCAGCTTCCTTAATATGAATTGCAATCTCACTAGCGCCGGCATCTATCGCATTTTCTACAAGTTCCTTTACCACAGAGGCTGGTCGTTCAACCACTTCCCCCGCTGCAATTTGGTTGGCAACTTGAATAGGTAATTCTTGTATCGCCATTTACATCATCCTTTATAGCTGGCTCTTTAATTCTGCTAAGAAATTTAAAGCTTGAATTGGTGTTAAATTATAAATATCTTCAGACTTCAATTGTGCAATCACTTTTTGACTCGCTGCATCCACTGGTTCATTATCCGATGCTTCTATAGGTGTATTTTCTGCCACCATATCAAATAAGGAAAGCTGCTGGTCTTTATTCACTTCATTTAAATTATTGTTTTCTAACTCATGTAAAACCGCTTGGGCATTCTTCAATAATTCTCCAGGCATACCAGCTAATTTAGCTACATGAATACCGTATGATTTATCTGTAGCACCATTAAATACCTTATGTAAAAAGACCAATTCACCATCTTCCTCACTGGCACCAACATGAATATTGGTTAAGCGAGGCAAACGTTCATCTAAAGCCGTCAACTCATGATAATGCGTTGAGAAAAGAACTTTCGCGTCGAAATGATCATGAATGTAAATTAAAATAGCTTGAGCTAAAGCAATACCATCATAAGTTGAGGTCCCTCGTCCCAGTTCATCAAATAGTAATAAAGAGTTATCTGTTGCATGTTGTAAAGCTTGATTGGCTTCCATCATTTCCACCATGAAAGTCGATTGCCCTGCTAACAAATCATCTGCCGCTCCAATCCGAGTAAAGATTTTATCAAAAATTGGTAAACGGGCCTCCTTAGCTGGTACAAAACAGCCCATCTGTGCAAGAATGACAATCAACCCCAGTTGTCGCATATAAGTGGATTTACCAGACATATTTGGTCCTGTAATCATTAAAATACTTGTTTCAGAGTCCATCTCAATATCATTAGGCACAAACTTATCTTGGCCAATAACACCTTCAACTACTGGATGTCTAGATTCTTTTAAATATACATCTCGTTTGTCTGTCATGAATTGTGGTTTTACGTATTGGTGGGTTTCTGAAATTTCTGCTAGCGACTGTAAAACGTCTATAGTTGCCACCGTACTAGCAATCGCTTGTAAGGTCGCTTGGTGACCCTTAATTTTTTCACGAACCTCTTGGAATAATTGATGTTCTAGAATTTGTGACCGCTCCTCAGCTTCAAGTATTTTTACTTCAACTTCTTTAAGCTCAGGCGTAATAAAACGTTCAGCATTGGTTAATGTTTGTTTTCTATCGTAACGACCTTCTTCAAGCAAATGAAGGTTAGCCTTTGTTACTTCAATATAGTAACCAAACACCTTATTATAGCCGACTTTAAGTGATTTTATCCCTGTCTTCTCGCGTTCATCAGCCTGTAATTGCGCAATCCATTGTTGACCGTTGCGCATAGCATCTCGGTATTCGTCCAATTGAGGATTAAAGCCATCCGCAATCACATTACCATCTTTCAAAGTAGCTGGCGCATCTTCCCTTATTGCCGCTGAAATGGTCGCTGTTAATTCAGGTAACGCCGTAATTTGACCTTGAATAGTGGTCCAAACACTATCGTCTGGATTATCAACAGCAATCTGATTAACCGCATCGATAATACCAGGGATTCTACTTAAAGATTGATTTAACTGTAATAATTCTTTTGGATTCACATTACCCATAGCTACTTTAGCTACGAGTCGTTCTAAGTCGTAAACCCCGTGAAGTAACTCTTTGATTTCTAACCGTTGGAAATAATGTTCAATTAAATCTTCTACCTGAGACTGGCGTCGTTCAATAGCAGATAGTGAAATAAGCGGTCGATCAAGCCAATTTTTGAGCAAACGAAAGCCCATAGCAGTTTCTGTTTTATTCAAGAAGGCCAATAGCGACCCTTGTCGTTTCTTCGTTCTTACTGATTCCGTAAGTTCTAAATTACTTTTCGCATAATAATCCATATGCAAGTAATGGGCCACCTCATAATGACTGGCTGCTTGCCAATGGTCAATAGCTTGGTGGGACATTGAATTCACATAGGTTAAAAGCAAGAGTAGACCATTTAATTCATGGTCATCCGAGATATTTTTCAAAATCTGCTGATATTTGTCTTTAGTTATTGTAGCTTCCTCTGCAGTTAGATCATATGGAGATAGAGTAAAGGTTTGTAGATGTTGTAATGTTGTCACTTGGTCAGTTGGTACCGAGGATGAAATCACTAATTCTTTTGACTGCAATTGCGCAAATTCAGTTAGAACAGCAGTAAAGTCATCTAGGCTAGTGACTTTTAACTCTCCTGTACCAACATCTGAAAAGCCTAGAATATATCGGCCGTTTACATAATCAAGGACAGATAAATAATTATTCTCTATCATGCCGATACTATCATTCATGTAGGTGCCAGGTGTCAAGACTTTAACCACACCACGCTTTACCATACCTTTAGTGAGTTTTGGATCCTCTAATTGTTCAGCAATCGCTACTTTATAGCCTTGGCTTACTAGCGTTTTAATATACTCACTAGCTGAGTGGTACGGAATACCACACATCGGAATAGGATCTTCTGCATTTTTATTACGAGATGTTAAGGTAATTTCTAAAATTTGTGCTGCCTTTAAAGCATCATCATTAAACATTTCATAAAAGTCACCCAAACGGAAAAATAAGAAAGCATCCGGATATTGGGCTTTCATTTCATTGTATTGTGCCATCATGGGGGTTTGTTTAGTTTTTTGAGGCATATTAAATTCACTCACTTTTTCTTTTTACGTTAAGTTGCAATCTTTTTTGCATCCTTTTCGCTTTTAAATAATCTCTGTTATTTTACCACAAATCCTTACTTTTGTACGAATACTGCTATATGGCCCTAAGCAACAAGTCACCTGTTATCACCGGTGGATAGCACTCTTAATGCAACTGGATTTTTGTGATTAATTTAATCCTGTTGAATTCGTTTGCTTTATCCGATGAGGCCTTAGTTGTCTTTGATCATTATCAGCATAGCAAACAGATTTCTATCGTGTATCTATTAGTTAAACTTACTATCACTAATCAAAAATCGAGGCTGGGACAATAATCTCTCAGCCTCGATTTGCTATATCAAAATGTTGGTTCTGTGTCAAATAGTGTTGGTGACCAAA
>NZ_KV787001.1:0-541 GCF_001806975.1 Aerococcus sp. HMSC10H05 | reverse complement strand
ATTTCCCACCAACACTATTTATCATAGAACCGTAATTATTTAATCCAGTTCAATTAGTTTGTCGCTATGAACTAGGAGATTATCATTTATGTAGTTTTACTACGTTTGTAATACAAGTATACTTTATACACTTCATTGTGTCAATAAATTGAATGCGAACAAATGTACGTTATGATGTTTTTCTACACGTCATATTTCATGTATTTTTCAGTAGGGGAGAGGGGTATTCCTAGTTCAATTAGTATGCTGCACTTACAAACTTAATATAATCTTGATTGAATAGCTATTCTGTTTTTGCCACATAAAATAGAGTAGCTATTTTTGTATACAAAAATACTTAAATTAACTGAATGAATTAAACGTGTTGTATATATATAACTTTATTACCTGAATAATTCATACTTTTAATTAAAACCATGTGAAACTGCCTCACGGCAGCTTACAATTACTTTTTCGTCTTCACCCGTTAAGTGATGAAAAAAGAACCCCTTTCTGCTATGGTTAAGGTGACTGGTTCTGTTGCAAAGTTTTAAATAAAGAA
>NZ_KV787000.1:0-1462 GCF_001806975.1 Aerococcus sp. HMSC10H05 | reverse complement strand
TTTTCCTTTTGTCCAAACCGCAAAGATAATATTGACAAGTTTCCGACATACAGCCCCAACGGCTGTTCCATGATGCTTTCCACGTTTTCGTAAGTTTTGATAATAAAGAGACAGCGCAGGATCTCGATTCGAAGCGATAAAGGCCGCTTGCCAAATGGCTCGTCGAAGATATGGAGAACCTCGTTTAGAGAGTTTATTACGCGTACCTGTAAAGTCACCCGATTGATGAACGGAAGCGTCTAAACCCGCAAAGGCAAGCAGTTGATTAGGGCGTTCAAAGCGATGAATGTCGCCCACTTCAGAGAGAATCACAGCTGCTGTAACGGGGCCAATCCCCGTAATCGTGGTTAAATATTGATCTTGGGCGGCAACCAATTCAGCCATTTCATCTTCAACTGTTTTCAATTGTTCTTCTAAAAGAAGAATCTGCTGAAGTAATAATTGGATTTGAAGTTTATAAACATCGGTTGCGACTCGGATTCCAAAGGAATCTTGCGCTAAATCTCTTAATTGATGAACTTTCTGGGTTGATTTTTCAATGGTTAAACGGCCATTACTGGCTTCATTAAGAAGATCAATCAACTTCTGAGCGTCAATCTCGAGTAAATCTTCAGGCAAGGGGGATTGAAGTAACAGTTGGGTGGATGACTTTCCAAACATATCTGAAAAAAGTGTTTCGTATTCTGGAAACACTTGGTCTAAAGATGCAATCACTTTTCTTTTGAGATCAGAAGTTTGGTCAACGATGCTGTAACGGAAACGGGATAATTGCTTTAGGCGTACAATATCTTCGGAAGGCAAATACGTTTGATCAGGTAAATCCATCCGAACCACTTGTGCGATTAATACGGCATCGATGGTATCAGTTTTCGTTTTGCGGATATAGAAGTTGCGGAGAGTATCGGATTGAATGGGATTGAAAGGAACTACATTAAATTCTAAAGCGGTTAGAAAAGAGAATACAGAAAGCCAATAATGTCCAGTAGCCTCTAAACCAATCATGGAGTTATCAGGTAATAAGTCATGGTCATTGATGAATTGCAGTAATTTTTCACTGCCGGCTTTCGTGTTGCTAAACCGAATAGGTTTTCCTATAGGCTTTCCCTGTTCATCAATAATCGCCGCTTCATGGTTTCGTTTCCCAATATCAATACCTACAAAAAACATTCGAATCAACCTTTCTATTAAAAATTCAGATAGGGGTTCTCCTCTTAGCTCTATGGACGATATAGCCTCGTGTGAGATTCAGAAACAATGTTCTATCCAGCTCATACATATACTGTCCGTAGAGAAGAGGCGTCAGTCTTTAAAAGGAAGACGAAGCTTCAAGGAGTTTAACTACGACCTCTATCTATACGAAACAATTATAACTCATAAGAGTCACAGGTTTAAGTCAGCCTTAAATGACAAATATAGTAAAAAAAGATTAGCCATTTAAGACTAATCTTATTATACGAGGAGT
>NZ_KV786999.1:0-51474 GCF_001806975.1 Aerococcus sp. HMSC10H05 | reverse complement strand
TTTGGTCACCAACACTATTTGACACAGAACCAGTTTTTTAAATAAATAAAACCGCTATACACCAACTTCGAAACGTTGATATATAGCGGTTTCTATTAATGTTAAGAGTGGGATTCGAACCCACGACCTACGGTTTAGAAGACCGTTGCTCTATCCAGCTGAGCTATCCTAACAAAAGCTGCCAATCTTAAATGACAACTACTAAATTTTATACCAAGATAGTAAGTTCTGTCAAGCACTTTTTATCTTGGCTTAGGCAATTGTAAATATTTAGGCTTAAATAAATGCAATTTGTATGTTTGGGCTTCCTCATCGAAGGATAAGTTTTCAAAATAAATACGATCTTGTAAACCCATCCAGTTACCAATTTGATTAGGAGAAACTGAGATTTCAATTTCATCATATTGCTTCTTCAATTCATCGATAATAGCCACTAATAAATTTTGAATGCTATCACCAGACTTAGCACTAATCTGTATATTGGGTTGATTAAAAGCTAAAACAGCTTGACTGCTATCTAACTTATCCATCTTATTATAAACGAATAAATGTGGTATATCTAACATATCTAATTGCTTCAAAGTATCCAACACAACTGCTTCTTGTTCACTAGCATATGGTGAGGAAGCATCAATCACAATTAACATCAAGTCTACCTGTCTACTCTCTTCCAAGGTTGAATGAAATGAATCAATGATTTGTGGTGGTAAATCTTGGATAAAGCCTACTGTATCAGTTATAGACATTTGAAAGTGGTTGTTTAACGAAAATACGCGAGTTAACGGTGTTAAAGTTGCAAACAATTGATTTTCTTCTAAAGTATTCGCTTCAGTTAAAGCGTTGGTAATCGTAGACTTTCCAGCATTTGTATACCCAATTAAACCCAATTGAAAAATAGCGCCCTTTTCCCGATTCTCACGAGTTCGACTGCGATGTTTTTCAACTTCTTTTAACTCCCCCTTAATACGTTGAATATCGTTTCGAAGCACCCGACGATCTTGTTCAATCTTTGTTTCACCAGGACCTCTTGTCCCGATTCCCCCACCAAGTCTGGAGAGTGCATTATAGTTACCAGCTAATCGCGGTAAAAGATATTCATTTTGTGCTAAAGCTACCTGAAACTTACCTTCTTTTGAAGTTGCGCGCATAGCAAAAATATCTAAAATTAATTGAATACGATCAATTACTGGGAAATCCACAGCTTGTTGAAGGTTATTATTTTGTGATGGTGTTAATTGTTGGTAAAAAATAATTAAGTCAGCTTCTTTTACTTCAGCCTGCGACGCTAATTCATCTACTTTCCCTTTACCAATAAGGGTTCTAGCATCATAGCGTTCACGTTTTTGTGAAACGAATCCTACAACTTTTCCACCTGCTGTGTTCACTAACTCCTCTAATTCTTCAATTTGCATATCAAATTGACGGTCACTAATATCAGGTGTCTGAACTGCTGCTAATAAAACTTTTTGCATACATCTTCCTCCTTCTGAACCGAAAATCTATGCTAATGCACACTAGTGGTATTTAAAAAATCATCAACTAGTTTTAATAAATCCTGTAAATCTTGTGGATGTGCTACTAAATCTACCCAATGCACATCTGTTAAACGATTTTTGATCCATGTTATTTGACGCTTGGCATAACGTCTTGAATTTTGCTTTAAATCTTCTAAAGCAATATCAAGCGATATCTCTCCACGGATATAAGGAAATAGTTCCTTATATCCAATGGCTTTCATTGATTGTTGGTTTTTATCTAGATTTTGAGATAATAACCATTTACTTTCTTCGACAAGGCCTTGATTTACCATATCATCTACACGCTTATTAATTCTATCATATAGCACTTGACGGTCAGTATTTAAAGCAATAATACATAGATCATAAGGAGAAACATGATTATCATGTGTTTCTGACTGGTCAGAAAAGAGTTTATCTGAAAAAGTCCCTACTTCCAGTGCTCGAATAACTCTCCTTAAATTATTTGGATGAATTTGTTCTGCTGCCTTAGGATCTAAATCAACTAATTTTTGATAAACAACCTGGTTTCCTTCATTTTTAGCTAACTTTTCCATTTGCGTACGAAATTTAGGATGCTCTAGGTTATCGCCACCTAATGACAAATCATAAATGAAAGACTCCAAATATAAACCAGTTCCACCAACCAATATAGGGATTTTACCCTTAGCTAAAATATCCTCCATCGCCGCCTTTGCGTCTGACTTAAAACGGGAAACAGAATACTCTTCATCAACTCTAACATATGAAATTAAATGATGTACTGCTTCTGCTTGTTCACTTTTAGTTGGTGTCGCTGTACCAACATCTAAGGATTTATATATTTGCATGGAATCACCATTAATAATTTCGCCATTAAATGCTTTGGCTAATTTTAAAGATAAGCTAGTCTTCCCTACCCCAGTCGGTCCAGCTATCACGATTAGTTTGGGTTTCATGCGCCCACTCCTTCTATTTTACCGAAGATTTGCTTTAAATTGTCGATCTTCTTCAATCTGCTCTGCTGCTGCCTCTTTTGCAACTGCGGTAATGTTTGACCCAGTTAGCATTCTTGCAACTTCATTTATGCGTTCTTCATTTGTTAATAATAGTACATTGGTATATGTACGATCACTTTTTTCTTCTTTAGAAATAAATAATTGATGGTCTGCCATAGCAGCTACCTGTGGTAAATGAGTGATACATAAAACCTGAGCTTTAAGAGCAATCTCAAACATTTTAGTTGCGATTGCTTGTGCCACACGACCAGATACACCTGTATCCACTTCATCAAATATTATCGCTGTTACACCAGATGCATTTTGAAAAATAGTTTTCATGGCTAACATCAACCGCGACAATTCACCACCTGATGCAACCTTAACTAAGGGTTTAAATGGCTCTCCAGGGTTTGTCGCAATCATAAACGTCACATCATCCATACCATCTGGCCCTAATTCAGCCAATGGTTGCATATCTACACGGAATTTGGCCTTTTCCATATAGAGTGCTTGCATTTGCCTTTCGATTGCTTTAACTAATCCATCAATAGCTGCTCTTCTACTATCAGATAATTTCTGTGCTATATCTAATGCATTGCTATGTGCTTTTTTTACAGCGTTCTTTAACTTCTGTTGATTTGATTCACGATTTTCCAACTCTTTTAACTCTTCTTTAGCTTTATCCAAGTATACTAAAATTGCTTCTGTATTTTCTCCATATTTGCGGGTGAGATTTTTATAAACAGCTAATCGTTCGATAATTTCATCTAGTCGGTTAGGGTCATAATGTAGTTGGTCAACCTGATCTGAAATGCTAGAAGCTATATCTTGTAAGGCATAGTAAGTACCTGTTATTTGCTCGTAATAATCACTATAAGCCGAGTCAAAATCGCGAATAGTTTCCAATTCCCCAATAACTTGACCCACTAAGTCTATAATATTAAATTCTGAATTAGATAATAAACTATTAGAAGCACCTAATGCATCCGCAATTTTTTGAAAATTTTGTAGTTGATCCCGCTCAATAATCAAAGCTTCGTTTTCACCAACTTGCAAGTTAGCAGATTCGATTTCATTTATTTGAAACTTCAGTAGATCTACCCGCTGAGCTGCTTCTTGTTCATTTAAATCCTGACTATCTAATTTTCTTTTAGCAGCTTGATAACTAGCATATGCTTCTTTATACTCAGCCAACTTAGGAGCGATATCACTTTTTGCAAAGTGATCCAGCAAATGAATATGATTGCTAGTATTCATTAAAGTTTGATGCTCATTTTGTCCATGAATATCTACAATATGTGTCCCTAGCGCTTTAAGCATACTAACCGTCATAGAAACGCCATTGACTTTAATCGTATTCTTACCGTTAGTATCTAGTTGTCGAACGACCATCAACTGAGCGTCATCAAATGGTATATCATTATCTACCAGCATAGCTCGTCCTTCATCTGAAAGATCAGGCATATAAAAAATACCGCGTAAATCAAATTTTTCACTACCATAGCGAATGAAGTCTGTTGATCCACGACCTCCTACTAATAAGCCAACAGCATCGATAATGATTGACTTCCCCGCACCTGTTTCCCCAGTTAGAACGGTCATGCCGGTATCAAAATCAATCGTTAAATCTTCTATAATCGCAAAATTTTTAATTGTAAGATGCTGAAGCATTTACATCTCTCCCCTTATCTAACCATTTAGATATCCATCATTAATGAAAAACCGAATGCGCCTCTTCAATTACCGCACTTATATCAATGGTACAATCGATTTTCCCTAGTTCACCTTCTGTATTTGTTAATAGCATCAAGAATTCTATATTTCCTGACCCACCAGTAATTGGTGAGTAGGTCAAACCTGAAACATCATATCCTAAACCAATTGCAGTTTCCATTGTGTGAGTTATAACGTCTTTATGTACTTGCTTATCTCGTACAATACCTTTTTTACCAACTTTATCTTTACCTGCTTCAAACTGAGGTTTAACCAAGGCCGCAACCTGACCATTTATTTTTAAAATAGACCGTAAAGGCGGTAGGATTAAGTCTAAGGAAATAAAAGAAACATCAATGGTTGCAATATCTGGTTGTCCAGCCACAAAATCTTCTGGTTTTGAATACCGGAAGTTGGTTTGTTCCATGACCACTACACGGTCATCCGACCTCAATTTCCAGTCTAGTTGATTCGTACCAACATCCAATGCATAAGACATACTTGCACCATTTTGTAGTGCTACATCCGTAAAACCACCTGTGGACGATCCAATATCTAAAACTTTTTTATCAGTGAAATCGATAGCAAAAGTTTCCATGGCTTTTACCAATTTAAAACCACCTCTGGATACAAATGGTATATCTTCACCTTTTAAAGTTAATTTTGTTGTCACAGATAGTTTCTCACCCGGTTTATCCACTCTCTGGGCTTTTTCAGTATAAATTTGTCCAGCCATGATAAAACGTTTTGCTTTCTCACGTGAATCTGCTAATCCTTGCCGAACAACTAAAATGTCAGCTCTCTCTTTCTCCATTTATTCTCCTTATTTATTTCGCTAAATTTTTAAGTACTTCAAGAAACCTGCTAGTAGGTCACGGTCAAAAGTTGGTTCGATTTCTTGTATTTGTTTTAATATATCATTACATATATTTACTTTATCATCCAATGCTGTCAACGCACCATTAGTTCCCATTATAGATGGATAGGTACTTTTATTTAGATCAATATCTGAATGATTAAGCTTACCTCTTTTTTCGTCTGTCCACATTACTTCTTGTAAATCATTTTGAATTTGATAAGCAACGCCATAGGTCCAAGCAAAATCATCTAATAAAATTGCCACATCTTTAGATACTTGTGCAATTTGTGCACTGGCAAAAATTGCATATCTAATCAGTTCACCAGTTTTATGTTTATGTATATTCTGCATGGTAAGCAAATCTATTCGTTTGCCTTCTGAATCGACATCCATTACTTGTCCAGCAATCATACCCGTGCTTCCTGCTGCCTTCGACAACTCCGCAATCAATTTCACTTTCGTTTGATTGTCACTAATATAATCATCATTAGCTATCAGCGCAAACGCATCAGTCAGTAAAGAATCACCTGCTAAGATAGCGGTTGCCTCATCAAAGGCTTTATGATTTGTTAGCTTTCCACGACGATAATCATCGTTGTCCATTGCTGGTAAATCATCATGTATAAGGGAATAAGTGTGGATATATTCCAATGCAATAGCCGTATTTAACCCTAAGCGAATATCTGTATTTAAAGATTCTAAAGTTGCCAATAGTAGCATTGGACGAATACGTTTACCACCAGTATTTAATGAATATACCATTGATTCTTTTAATTGTTCTGGTTGTGTTTGTTCATATTGATCGACAGCATTAAGTATCGCTTCATCTAAAACTGGCAAATATTTTTCTATGAAAGTTGTTGCCTTCATCATACATCCCCTTGGCTTGTTGGTTCTTCAAATGCTTCGAGTTGTCCACTTTCTGACATCAGTTTAGTCATCGTTTCTTCCGCATTTTCAAGGGTTTGGCTACAATATTTGCTTAAAGCGATACCATCTTGAAATGCTTCCATCGACTCTTCCAACTTGATATCACCATCTTGGAGCTGATTCACAATTTCTTCTAATTTTTCTAATGCTTCTTCAAAAGATAATTTTGAGGTGTCAATAGACATTTATGATTCTCCTTTAATTTTAGATAATTGTTTCTTATCTGTTCCAGTAATTTGCGCGGTAATTTTTCCATCAGCTAATTGTATAGCTAATGAATCGCCTATATCCACCTTAGTAATTGAATCTACAGGCATTTTATTACTTGTTACGTAGGCAAAACCTTTACTCATACGTTTCAATGGTGACAATAGATCTAATTGTGAAATGGCTTTTTGCAGTTGATACTCTTTAGCTCTTATTTGCTGACTATGATTACTGATTAATTGGTGCTGTAAGTAATTCACTTTTGTATGATAAGTTCCTAATGTAGTCAATGGCGTTGATTGATATAAACTTTGGTCCAAATGTTGGATAGCCATTCTTTGTGATCGCATATTACTTTCTTGAGACTGGATCAGTTGAGCTTGTAGGTTTCTAAGTTTCAGTTGGTAACCTTCATATAATCTCAAAGGTTGCCTAAAAATATAAGCATTTTGATATTCTAATAATCGCTGATTAAGATATTGGATCCGATTTGCTTGCGCACGATATAACCTTGCCTGTAATTCTTGAATCCGAATTAATTCATCCGACAATACTGGTGTCGCAATTTCTGCCGCTGCGGTTGGTGTAGCTGCTCTCATGTCACTTGCAAAGTCTACAAGCGTCGTATCTGTTTCATGACCAACTGAGGAAATGATAGGAATATTCATTTTACGAACGGCACGTACCACTTTCTCTTCGTTAAATGGCCATAAGTCTTCTATTGATCCGCCACCACGTCCGATAATCACCGTATCATACTCACCATGTATTGAGACACGTTCTAAATTTTTCACTAATTCATCCGCCGCATATTTACCTTGAACTGCAGTTGGATAAAGTGTTAGCTGAACAATCGGGTAACGACGTTTAACTGTAGTAATAATATCTCTTATTACAGCTCCCGAGGGTGAAGTAATCACTGCTATATTCTTAGGAAAGTGTGGTATCGGTTTGGGATCAAACTGAAAAACGCCTTCCTCAGTCAGCTGCCGCTTCAATTGTTCATAACGTTGGTAGAGGGCACCAACGCCATCTGGCTCAAGGTGGTCTATATATAGTTGATAGCGCCCCGTTTGATTAAATACACCTATCCGACCGATAGCTAATACTTTCATACCATCTTCTAAGTCAAACTTTAACTGGTTAAAGGCATTAGCAAACATGACACCCGATAGGACAGCATGATCATCCTTTAATGAAAAATATTGGTGTTTCGCCCGTTTACGATAATTAGACACTTCACCAGTTACATAGACTTGATGTAGGTAAGGATCTTTTTCAAATTTCGTAGCAATATATTGCGTCAGCTGACTAACCGTTAAGTAATTTTTGTCAGACAACATCTGTCACTTCCTCTAGTCTATCAATCATCTGTTTAAATACCATTAACTTAGTAACTGGTCCAACCCCTCCTGGAACCGGGGTAATGGCATGTGTTTTTTCTGCTACATTTTCGTAGTCTACATCTCCAAATACTTTACCAGTCTCATCATAAGTTGTACCGATATCAATAACCGTAGTCCCTGGTGAAACCATATCTGCAGTTAAAAATTTTGGAATACCAACAGCCACACAAATAATATCTGCTGAACGTGTTAATTCTGCCATATTTTCGGTTTGACTATGGGCAAGCGTAACCGTTGCGCCACGTTGCAACATTAATTCAGCTAAAGGTTTACCTACGATAGTTGACCGCCCAATCATTACTGCTCTCTTACCTTTGAAACTTGTATTCACTTCATCCATCAATGTAATTGCCGAAAGTGGTGTATTCGGCACACGACTCTGATTACCTGCTAGCAAATTCCCCAAATGTATTGGGTGGATAGCATCTAGATCTTTATCCGGATCAATAGCAACATTGATTTTTTGAAAATCAATTTGTTTTGGTAGCGGCATTTCAATCATGATGCCTTGTACACTGTTATCTTCATTAAGACGTTTAATGATTGCTAATAATTCCTCAGTTGTTGTTTCATTTGGACAAGAAATTAATTCATGTGCTACGCCAATTTTATCAGCAAACTTTGTTTTAGTTCGTGCATATGATGCACTTGCCTCATCATCACCACAAAGAATAATCACTATCTTTGGGTGAATACCATTATCTTTCAATTCACTAACTCTCTGTTTTAATAAATCAGTTTGTACCTTAACAAATTCTTTTGAACGAATTTCTATCATGATTGCCCACCTTATTCAATTTGTAATGTAACAAGTATATCGAATGTTTCACTATAATAACAGTCATGTACTGATATTATACCTACATAAATTAATCATCATATATCACGAATTTTAAAAAGCCGGGACTTAAGTCCCGGCCTCTAACACTCCAAACTATTACTCAACCATATTCTCAGCACTTACATTTGTTTTATGCTCATCGTTTGTATCTTCATTGGCTTTTAATTCTGCTAAGATATTCGATAAAATACCATTTATAAATTTACGCGCACGATCGTCTGAATAAAGTTTTGCTAACTCAATTGCTTCATTAACTGCAACTACTCGAGGGACAGTTTCTTTATCCGTAAATAATAATTCAAATACTGCAATGCGTAAAATTTGAAGGTTTACTAACTCTAAACGTTGTACCGACCAATTACCATGAATGTGGTTATCGATCATTTGATCTATTTCAAAGCGATTGGCTTTAACACCTTCTACTAATGTACGTAAATAAGCGGGAACAGTCACATCTTCAGTTACATCCGGTAATTTATCAAAATGATTTTTTGTTGAAATATGCTCAATACTATCCTTCAACTTAATTGCATGGTTTTCATACTCAATAAATTCTTCTTCTGTTAATTCTTCAAAGTTAACCTTCTGACCCAATTTCTTATGATTTTGAAGAATATGCTTGAAGGCACTTTCTAAAGAAAGTTGTGGATTGAACTCTTGTTGATAAGATATTAATACAGCGAGTTCTCTAATTTGTGATAACCCTAATTTCATACTTGTTCCCCTTAATACGATTTATTTACTTGTTTTTTCCATAGATAAGTTCGTCACATGTACATTCACAACATCAATCGTAATATCTGTCATAAATTTTACCTGATCGATTACCTGTGTTTGAATATTTTGAGCAACTGCAATAACTGCAGAGCCAAAATATAATTCAACAGACATATCTAGCACCATTTCATTTAGATCATTTTGATAAAGGATTACTCCGGCATCACGTTGGAAAACATCTTGAATAGTCTTATTCGCACGTTTAATTGCCCGAACACCTTCACTTTGTAAGGCAGTTGCTGCGGCAATGTTTTCGATTACTTGAGGAGCAATTTCAATTGCACCAGTAGATTGCAGCTGATTTTGCTTGTATGCTTCATTATTGTTAGCCATTGTCGTTCACTCCTTATATCAAATTACGCGCGTGAAATATACTCTCCACCATCAGTGGTATTAATGACTAATTTATCACCAGCGTTAACAAAGAACGGCACATTAACCACTACACCTGTTTCCATAGTAGCTGGTTTTGACCCACCTGAAGCTGTATCTCCCTTTATTCCAGGTTCAGTCTCAGTAACTACTAATTCTACAGTTTTTGGTAATTCAACACCTAAAACTTCGGCACCAAAAGTGATGACTTTTACTTCCATATTTTCTAACATAAATTTTAGTTCATCATTAATTTGATTTTCCGGAATTTCTATTTGTTCATACGTTTCATTATCCATAAATACATGAATATCACCATCCGCATATAGATATTGCATATCGCGACTTTCAATATGCGCAGTTTCTACTTTTTCACCTGCTCGCCAAGTTTTATCTAACAATGCGCCAGTCCGTAAGTTTTTTAATTTTGAACGCACAAAAGCAGACCCTTTACCCGGTTTAACATGTTGGAACTCCACAACACGGAATAAGTTTCCGTTATCTTGAATCGTTAATCCTGTTTTAAAATCGTTTGTTGTAATCATATTTACATCTCCTAAAAATTTAATCCTATCAAAATTATAACACATTAAAATGCATCCTGGCTCAAAAAGTCGGATGCATTCGTTCATTTGCACTAAATCAGATGATAATCAAATGGCGTGGTGAGTGAGTAAGCACTTTATTACCATCTTCTTTTAAAATCAAATCATCTTCAATTCTGACGCCACCGATACCCTCTAGATAAATACCAGGTTCGTTAGTGATAACCGTATTCACTTTCAATACTTGTTTATTATGCATACTTGCGTTTGGTGACTCATGAATATCTAAACCAATAGAGTGACCAAGTGAATGTCCAAAGTCATCTCCATATCCATGGCTAGCTATAAAATCACGTGCTATTGCATCCATTTCTTCACCAGTCATGCCTGCTTTAGCCTGCTCATTTACAAGCTGGTTAGCTTGAAAGACAATATCATATATTTCTTTCATTTTACTTGTAGGTTCCCCTACAGCAATCGTTCTAGTAATATCAGAGACATACCCATTATAGTAACAACCATAATCCAAGGTCACGATATCTCCTTCTTCAATTATTTTATCAGAAGCAACACCGTGTGGCATTGCGGAACGATAGCCTGAAGCAACAATCGTTTCAAATGATACACCACTAGCACCTTTACTTCGCATATAGAAATCTAATTCATTTGCGACTTCAATCTCTGTCATCCCTACTTTAATAAAGTCTAAGATATGGTTAAAAGCTGCATCTGCAATTTCACAGGCGTGTTGAATAGTAGCAATTTCTCCTTCATCCTTAGTCTGACGTAAAGCTTCTATCATACCAGATGCAGGAATTAATCGAGCAGAAACAATATCTTCTAGCTCATCGAACTTCGCAACTGTCATATATTCTTCTTCATAACCTAATTGACTCAGATTTTCGTTTACCACCACAGATTGTACAAATCTCAAAGGACTAGTATGAGCTGCTGATCCACCAGCAATGATGATTTCAAAACCTATACACTGTGCTTTCGCTTGTTCTCTGTATCTAAAATCTGTAATGAAGTAAGCTTTATTAGAAGTAATTAACGCGGTACCACTTGTTCCAGTGAATCCACTGATATATCTTAAGTTAAAAGGATCAGTGACATAATATGCATTAATGCCTTCAGCTGCCATGCTTTCTTGCAAAGCACTTATTCTGTTTTCCAAACTTTTTCACCTCATATTGACTAATCTATCTCTCTAAATAGAACCACTTTTATAGCCCAATTAGTATAGCATATATCAGCTTTTATTGAAAATTGCCTTTACTCACCCCTGAATTTGTATCAAATTATCTTACATTTAATCATGATATATTATTTATTTTTTCTCCTATCATAGGGTATATCTTTGTAGGTATACTGGGAACTGTTTTTTACTAATTTAACTCTAGTATTAAATTGACCATTTTTTAGTTCTACATACACACTTCCTTTATTAAAAGACTTGGTCCATTCACCATTAGCTAATATCGTCTCATTTGTAATGTTATCTTTTTCATCTAATTGTTTGTCTTGATTTACATCATTCGAATCGATTTTGGCTCCATTCATTTCCTTTTCTATTTCTTTGCTTTCGTCTATTGACATATTATTTCTATCCTCTAACCTCTTAGAGGATTCAAGGCTATGCTTAGCGATAATATGTTCAACTGCAAGCCTGGAAAGTATTTGTGCTTGATAAGAAGCATGTATCTCTTCATTCAGTTTAATTTGACTACTATACATACTCAAATTGACTAAATATATAATAGTTAGAATAGACATGAACAATAAGGAAGTATATAGTATAAATCCTCTTTTTCTCATCTACTTATCACCTTTTTCTAGAGGTAAAAGTACTTGATACTGTTTTCCGTCAGATAGTATGACAGTAAACAAATAATTACTAGATGTTACTGCTTTAATATTTAAACTAGTAGCATTAGGGATTTTAGGCTCGTAGCCACCATTTAATCGGTAGACAATCCAGTCAGTATTTCCCTTTGCCTTCTGATAACGAAATGTACCTATTTTTTTATCTTCTATTATCGAAAGACTGTGTGCTGTTGAAGAGACCAGTTTGGCTTGATTATGATCTTGTAAAAATTGAAATGAAAAGACGTCAAAATCATCATAAGCGATTTTTTCAAAGTATTGATAAATATCCATTTCTAATCCCATAACTGCTATAAAAGTGAACTGAATGAGTGCATAAAAAAATAAACCATAAATTAATTCTAGTAAAGTAAAACCTTCCTTATGTTTTGTGTGTCTTGAGTTAGTTTTGAATCTTAAATTTCTCGACTTTATCATATCGTTGATCCTCCAGCATTCCTCTAGCTAAATCTATGCTAATACCTTCATGAATACTAGCGCCAAATTGAACAGCATTTAACTGATGAAACTGTTCACGACTCCGAGCTAATGCGGCTTCACTTTCGCCTAATTTCTGGATTTGGATTTGTTGATTTGCAACCAATAAAACTACCATCATTCCTATCAAATAGATACCGATAAGAGACTCTACTAACATAAAACCCCGTTTATACTTGTTATTGGTATGTTGTGAGCGTATATATTCATTTTTCTTCAACTCGATAGCGACCTCCTGTTAATTGAAATACAATGGCATAATTTTTTGTTGGTGTAATTAAAGTAATTGTCTGTGCACCCACATTTCCTGAAGGTGTGATAGTAATTCTATTAATTTTGTTAAAAGTAGTTTCTTCAGGAAATACAAAAGTTTTATCATCTGGTAAAGATTTAGTTAGATCTCCCCTAAACTCAACTGTATTTTCTTTAAAAGTCACAAAGTACACGCCTTTTCGAACTACGGTCATCTTGTGTACATATTCAAAATGTTGCATGACATTACGCACCATTACTTTTGATTCATAGCGAGTATTAGCTTCTCTTGCATATGGGACCGCAAGTATTAGTGATAATGATAAGGTAAATAGTACCAGTATTAATTCAAGAAGGGTAAATCCCAATTTACTTTTAAAGTTGTTTTTCAAGATCTACCCCTCCTAATCATCTAGAATTTTTCTAATTTACTTTTTTATAGCATTATATTGATTTAATTGATCTTGAGTAATATAGCCGTCATTTGCTAATTTTTCAGCTGTAACGCTTTGTAGGCCATCATTTTCTAATAAATATAAATTTTTTTGTGCTTCAACTGTTTCAACTAACGCTTTATCCGTCTTCGCTTTTGCATTATTTGCTTGTTCTGTCATATTCGGTATAATGAGCAGTAGCAAGGCTGCTACAATAAATAGGACCAAAACCATCTCGATCAATGTAAACGCTTTGTTTTTTCGACACTTTATAATTAAGTTCGTTAATAATTTTTTCATAATAAATTCTCCTTATAGTGTTCCTAACATTGTCAGCATAGGTAACATTAAAATTAAATAAACCATCACCACACAAATGGCGACACTAAGAAATAGAAAGGTCTGAATCATTTTGATTCGTTTATCAATCGTTTCATATAAGAGCCTTAGCGTCCTTTCACTATACAGCCTTGTCTTAATTGCTAATTGATTCAACAACTCACCTTGGATAACTATCGCTGGAAATTCATGGGTAAACACATTTACTGCTCTTAAACTATCTGCAAATGATACACCTTGGTAATATTTTTTATCTAAATATTCACCAAATGCCTGTAAAAAAGCCACCTCATTTTGATTCATTAAAGATTCAGTAATTTGTCTTACTGAATAGCCTATCTTAAAGAGTTGGCTAAATTCGTAAGCAAAAAATTGTGTGTAGTAAATTCTACAAATTTTGCCTACAACTGGTAATTTCACATATAGCTTTGCTCTATCTAATGGGTTAGTCCGCTTCTTCCAAAAATAATAAAGCGTAAGGATAGTGAATATTGCTATAGTGAACCCTATGACGATTAAAGGCAGCTCTTGCAAGAAAATTAATAACCCTGTCAATAAACTGTTACTTTCACCCACTAACATCGTCTCTAGTTGAGGCAAAAGGAATATACGTAGACCAAATAACATCCCAATCATCAAAGCAATTAACACTAACGGATAAATCAATACACCTTTTAGTTTTTTCATCTGTAGGTCACGCTCTTGAATGTACTTTGCAATTACTTCTAGCCCTAACCCAAATTGACCATATGCTTCTGCAACCTGGATTTGATAAGCTACATTTCCATGGATTTTCATGATATGAACAACTTGGTAGAAATATTGACCAGCTGAAAATCCTGTGCTCATTTTCCTAAATGATATTGCTTGTTTAGGATAAATGATCATTAAAAAGTCAAAAATTTCTAACATTGGAAAACCTTCTTGGAGCATTTCAGCAATATATAAGAGAACATTTGCCTGTAATTGAGGGTTCCAAGTCGATGTGATTTCAGTATTCGCTAACTGTTTCCAATCGATACTCTTCCATAGTGTTTTTCGTAATATAGCCATTGGTATAGGCCTCCTTTAACAATAAATTGAGCGATTGAAAATTATTTGGATAAATATGATTTAAAATAAAATTACTCAATTCCTCACTATGAAGTAGCTCAAATAAAGCGATCTTTTCTGTCAAATTACTTACGGAATTAGATGTTTTAGGTAGCAGCCGTTGGGCAACAACCAAAAGGAGTGTTTGTACTAATTGTTCATTAGTAATGCCCAATTCCTTTAATCTACCAATCACACCAAAAGTATTCTTTGCATGAACAGTGGCTAATACTAGATGACCAGTTAATGACGCTCTTATGACCATTCTAGCTGTTTCCTCGCTACGAATTTCACCAATTAGAATAATATCAGGATGGTGACGCAAACTAGCGGTTAACAGTCGATCATAGGTGATATCCGCCTTTTCATTAACTTCCGTCTGCAGAAAAGTTGGTTCTTTAATTTCTATTGGCTCTTCTATCGTTATGATTTGACTAGCCCTTGATTGATAAGCATTTCTAAGTAACTGATAGATGGTTGTGGTTTTTCCTGAAGATACTGGTCCAGAGAAAATAATTAACCCACTCTTACGCTTCATGTATTTATTCATAATGTCATAAGCTTCTTGATTTAAATGATTAGATTCAAATTCATAGGTTAACTTATCATGGAAAACACGAATAACTAAAGATTCGTGCATAAGATAATTAGATATTGAGGATAGACGTAATTCAATTTTTTCATCTACCAAGTCATAAACCATTGCCCCATCTTGTGGCATTCGTTTTTCACCCACATCCATATTCGCCATATATTTCAATAACCGAATCAACTGACTACCTTTTTCAAAGTCAAAGGTATTCTGCAAAATTAATTGGTGTCCGTCTCTAAGAAAAACGTGGTATTCCTCTCCTTCTGGCAGTATATGAATATCATCAGACCTTTTTAATAATGCCATACTAATAATTTCATCAATAATTTCTTTCAACCTACCACCTCCAAGTATTTTAAGATCATATAATTTATACGAAAAATATTTGCAAATGCACTAATAAAATGAAAATAATATGCAAAAAAAAGCGCATCTCATTTTTTTGCCCACTTTTGCATGATAAGCTACCGTTTTAATTTTGAATTTTTTTTGAAATGATATACTTTAAGTTAGGCCATAAAAATGGCACAAAAAAAAGGGAGGGAACTGCAATGGATGACATCGTAAATCGTTTATATCAAATTGAAAATACGGCTAAAGATGCGGAGAATACGGTTCAAAATCAGAAAATGAAAATTAAAAAATCTTTTGATGATAAAAAACGCGATTTTTTACAAGCATCTAATGAGGCTTATGCAAAAAAAATCGAAACAACCAAAGAATCGTTTAGTTCTGAAGACTATGAAACTTCTCATAATCTTTCTGCCGAATTTTCCCGTAAAATGCAACGCATTCAAGAAATTCTTGACAATGAACGCGGTCTTTATGTAGACAAGTTCATGGAAAAAGTAACAAAGCTTGGAGTCGATGAAATTGGATAACTATACTGCTATAGATACAAAAATTCATGGTATGCGGAAGCATTTACTGACTAGTGAAAAAATAGAAGCCCAAGGGGATGTTCGTACATTAAATGAATTGTACACATTGATCACTGAAAATCCTTCTTACAAAAAAGCAGCAGAAGTATTAAACACTGATGTCTCTTCGCGTGAAGATATTGAGTTGATGCTTAATTACGGCAATTTCTTTGAGTTTTTAAAGATATATCGATTTGCCTCATTACAACAACGCGCTTTCCTTAAACGATATGCAATGTTTTTTGAAGCTTGGTTTATCAAACATACCCTAAGATCGGTAGTTAATCGTGGTGAAACAACAGTCATCATGAGTCCTGTTACTCACTATCTTGATGATAATCGTAAGTTCAAAACTACAGAACTCATCATGGCAACCGATGTGAAGACCGTTGTAGATGCACTTGCTGACACCATTTATGGACCTTTTTTCCAAAATTATAGCAATTTATTTAGTCAAAATGACTATCAACGCTATGAATTTGAAATCGCCTTTGACCAATTCGTTATCCAACAAATTTGGCATGGCGGCAAAAAATATCTAACAGGAGAATCGCTAAACGGTTTTAAGAAATTGTTTGGTGCTCGTTTTGATATTTTAAATATCTTTACAATTTATCGTTTGAAATTCCTCTATCAATTAAGTAATAACGAAGTGACTTCTGCTCTAGTGGATGCTCATTATCGCTTAAACGATGAGTATATTGATCGATTGCTAGAGGCACCTGATATTCGTAATTTCGAAATCACAGTTGCTGAGCTAGGCTATGGTGATATTTTTGAACATTTATCAACTGATGAATCCCTTCAAAAATATGAAATAGCGTTTTTAAGTTCTTTACAACGGCATCTAGCAACAAGAGCGCCGAAATCTATGTATGCAATTATTCATTATTTAGAAGATAGCCGTCGCTCATTACTAATGTTAGAAGAATTAACTGAACGAATTTCATATAAAAATATTTCACCCATAGAAAGGAGTTTAAATCAATGATAACCGAAATGCGCTTAGTCAATATTACAGGTCCTCGTGACGATATTGACCGGATGGCGGATCGTTATTTGACCCACTATCCTATCCATTTAGAAAATGCATTGAAGGAGTTGTCAGAGATTCGAACACTTCGTCCCTATACAAGTCCAAACCCTTACGAACCTTGGGAAGAACGAATTGATAACTTATTAGATTACACAAACGTCGAACATGGTAAAAACATCCACATAGACAAACCAATGTCTTTTACGGAAGCACAATCTTTAGTGAACGAGGTAGAAGCCAGCCTACAAAAAGAACGCGAAGCAATTGCGAAGGTTCAAGCCGAACATGATGAAGCAAACGAAAAATTATTAATGTTTAGACCTTTCCAATCGATTGATTTCACCCTTGATAAAATTTACGAAATGAATCATATTAAATTCCGTTTTGGTCGCTTCACTCGTGAAAACTACCGTAAATTTAAAAAATATGTCGAAACAATGGTACCTGCTATCTTCGTTGAAAGTGAAGAAACTGAAAAATATGTTTACGGTGTATACTTCACACCAGATGAAGCACGACAACGTGTGGATGCCCTTCTTTTCTCATTAGCTTGGGAACGAATTTACTTACCTGAAGAAAGTGGTAGTTTCCGTGAAATTACACACAAATATCAGAATCTAGTAGAAGAAACTGAGAGCCAATTAATTCAATTAAAACGAAAAATGCGTGCTTTGGTTACACCAGTTGCCCCAGACTTATTAGCGGCTAAGAGTCGATTAATGGACTTATCACAGGCTTTTGGTGTTCGAAAATTTGCAGCGATTACGCGTGAAGAATTTGCACAGAAAGAAACACGTTACTTATTAATTGGTTGGATGGCACAATCTGACGCACAAAAATTCAGCGATGAAGTAAAGAATGATCCAAACGTAACGATGTATATAGAAGATGAAGATGATAATAGTCATTTAAATCCTCCAACCAAAATGAAGAATAATTTCTTAATCCGTCCATTTGAGTTATTGACCAAGATGTATGGTGTTCCAAACTATCGCGAACTTGACCCAACGGCGATTGTAGGTATTTCTTACTCCCTTCTCTTTGGTGCCATGTTTGGAGATGTGGGACAAGGTTTAATGCTATTTTTAGTGGGACTAATCGGATTCTTTAACAAGAAATTACGTCCAATCGGTATGCTAGCGCCAATTGGTTTGAGCTCAACCATCTTTGGTTTTCTATACGGGTCTATTTTTGGATTTGAAGATGTGATTCCTGCTTTGTGGTTACATCCAATGACTCATATGACTGATATTCCGTTCTTTGGAAGCTTAAATACAGTATTTATCGTAGCTGTTGCCTTTGGTATGTTTATGATTTTAGCAACAATGATGATGAATATCGTACAACGATTTAATGCTGGAGAAAAATGGGAAGCTATTCTTGATAAGAATGGTATTGCCGGTTTTCTTTTCTACTTTGTTTTAGTAGCCATGCTGATACTATATATGTCTGGACATACAATTCCAGCAATTGGTATTTTAATCGCTATCCTAGCATTAACCTTAATTACAATTGCCTTTAAAGAAGAAATTATTCATAAATTAGAAAATCACAAAGAAGCTAATGGCGATAATATCGTAATTAAAGCTTTAACTATCTTCTTTGAAACTTTTGAAACCCTACTAACTTACTTCTCAAATTCAATTTCATTCGTTCGTGTGGGTGCTTTTGCGATTTCCCATGGCGCTATGATGAGTGTGGTATTGATGTTTGCTGGCGCTGAGAATAGCGGTAATATCAACTGGTTAGTAGTCATTTTAGGTAATTTATTTGTAACTGGTTTTGAAGGGTTAGTTGTGGCTATTCAAGTTTTACGTCTTGAATTTTATGAAATTTTCAGTCACTTCTATCGTGGCGATGGTATTGAATTTAAAAATATTTGGATTAAAGATTAAAGGAGAAAATAAAAATGACAACAGAATTATTAATTAAACTAACTATGATTGCTACTTTCGTTTTAGGGTTCGTTTTACCGTTTGGTTATTTCTATACAGGCAAAAAGACAAAAAAACGCTACAAGAAATCATTAACAACTAATATCGTATTCGTTGTTGCTGGAATCTTAATTGCCATCGTATTAGCTTATAACCCTGAAGTTGCACTGGCATCCACTGGTGCTGCTGCAGAAACAGCTGGTGAAGCTGCTGGCTTAGCAACTGGTCTTGGCTACATTGCCGCTGCTTTATCTACCGGTTTATCTTGTGTCGGTGGTGGTATTGCCGTTGCTTCTGCTGCATCAGCTGCTCTAGGTGCTATTTCAGAGGATGGTTCAATCTTCGGTCGTTCATTAATCTTCGTTGGTCTTGCTGAAGGGGTTGCCCTTTATGGTTTGATCATCTCATTCATGATTTTAGGTCAACTATAATGAAAGCTTACGTAATCTGTGATAATTTAGACACTTTGACTGGATTGCGGTTAGTAGGCATTGAAGGTGAAATTGTAAAGCCTGCGGAATTTGAACCTGCCTTTAAAAAAGCAATAGCAAATAAAGACATTGGCATTCTTTATATTTCACCTTCCCTAATTGAAAGCAATCAAGACCTTGTTAATGATGTTCGCTTTAACCAAGCGACACCACTTATCACTTCAGTCTTAGGTGCAAATGAATATCAAAATGCGACCAATACCATTGCAGAAACGATTCAACATGCAATTGGTATTCAATTATAGAATGGGAGTTTTAAGCAATGGATTTAGAAGATAAATTTGCTTATTTTGAAACGCAAGTAAACCAACAAGCACAAAGTATTATTGATGAACAAGTTAATCAATACCAAGCAACTTTGCAAAAAGACTATGATGAGTTTGTAAAAAATACCAATCAAGAGTTTGATGCAAAGTTTGTAAATGCAAAAAAAGATATGCGAAAAGAGTTAAATAAGAATATTTCTCAAAGTCATATTCACTTACAACATGACTTGTACTTACAAGAAGAAAAGTTAAAAAAATCTTTATTCGCTGAATTTAACGAAGCGGTTCAAAAATATATGCAAACAGATGAATATCGCAATCAATTAGTTGTGATGATTAATAACTTAAAAAATTATGCTGATAAGAGTCGTGAAGAATTGGTTGTTTATATCAATCACTCTGACCAAGCTTTGCAAGCTTCTCTTTTAGATGAAACAAATGCAAATGTTAAAATTTCAGACCGTGAGTTTTTAGGCGGCGTTCGTGGAGTGCTAAAAGACCGTCAAGTTTTAGTTGATTATTCTTTCTCTACCCTGTTAGCGAATGCTGAAAATGAATTTACAATCAAGGAGGTTGATGACTAGAATGGCAAGCGAAAATATTATTTATTCAGTTTCGGGTCCAATCGTTAAAATTGCTGGTCCAACCGACTTATCTATGCAAGAAATGGTACATGTTGGTGAGGATAAATTAGTTGGTGAAGTGATTTCAATCAATGAAAAAGAAACCACGATCCAAGTGTATGAAGAAACCGCTGGTATCCGTCCTGGAGAACACGTTTACGGTACAACAATGCCTATTAAAGTACAATTAGGCCCTGGCTTAATCAATAATATTTATGATGGTATTGAGCGCCCATTAGTTGAGATTGAAAAACAATCTGGCTATATGATTAAACGTGGTGTACAAGTAGACTCATTAGACAAATCTACTTTATGGCATGTGAAACCTGTTGTGAAAGTCGGTGATCAAGTTTCTGGTGGTGCTATTGTCGCAGAAATTCCTGAATCTAATGCGGTTACGCACAAGGTATTAGTACCACCAACAATCGTTGGTGAAGTAGTAGATGTTGTAGTTGAGGGTGACTATACTATAGAAGATATCTTGGTTAAAGTGCGTCGTTTTAATGGTGATATCGATGAAATCAAGGCTTACCAAGAATGGCCAATTCGCCAAGCACGTCCTGTTGCTTCGCGTTTTGAATCCACAACACCACTAATTACTGGACAACGGATTATTGATTCTGTCTTCCCTATTGCAAAAGGCGGTACGGCTGCTATTCCAGGTGGTTTCGGTACTGGTAAAACTACTATGCAACATCAGATTGCGAAATATGCAGATGCGGATGTAATTGTTTATATCGGTTGTGGAGAACGCGGTAATGAAATGACAGAAGTACTTGAAGACTTCTCAAAATTGATTGACCCACGTTCAAATGCACCACTAATGGAACGTACAGTTCTTATCGCCAATACCTCTAATATGCCGGTGGCAGCTCGTGAAGCCTCAATTTATACTGGGTTGACTATCGCTGAATACTACCGTGATATGGGTTATGACGTAGCAATTATGGCCGATTCAACTTCCCGTTGGGCGGAAGCTTTACGTGAATTATCTGGCCGACTTGAAGAAATGCCTGCTGAAGAAGGTTTCCCTGCTTACCTGGCTAGTCGTATAGCAACTTTCTATGAACGGGCTGGTTACATGCGTAACTTAAACCAATCTGAGGGTTCAGTATCGATCATCGGTGCTGTTTCACCTCAAGGAGGAGACTTCTCTGAACCAGTTACACAAAACACTAAACGCTTTGTTCGTTGTTTCTGGGGATTAGATTCAGAACTTGCGCATAAACGCCATTATCCTGCTATTAACTGGATGAACTCCTATAGTCAATATGTGGACGATTTAGGTGCTTGGTATAATGCGAACGTTTCTGAAAAATTCTTAGCTAACCGGGCTGAAATGATGGCTCTTTTACATGAAGAAGATCAATTAATGGAAGTTGTAAAATTAATTGGTTCTGATGTCTTACCTGACCACCAAAAATTAGTCTTACAAACTGCTCGTGTCTTCCGTGAAGGTTTCTTACAACAAAATACCTTCCATAAAGTTGACTCAGCGGTACCAATGGCTAAACAAGAAAAGATGATGGCAGTAATTCTTTACTTACATCACCGCGCGAAGTCATTGATTCAATGGGGAATGCCTATGTCATATCTGAATAAATCAAATATTTTCACTGATGTCATCAATATGAAGTATACGACCTCAAATGATAACTTAGCTGATTTCGATCACTACTTTGAGGATATTGATACATTCTATGAAAATGCTATGCAAGAGAATGGTTAAGGGGGAATAATAATGGCAATAGAATATCTAGGACTAAATTCCATTAATGGCCCTCTAGTAGTTGTAGACGGTGTTAGAGGCGCTGCATATAACGATATCGTACGCTTTCGCGTAAACGGTAATGAAGAAAAATTAGGTCAAATTATTACAATGGAAGGTGAAAAAGCCATCATTCAAGTATTTGATTCTACTACTTCTATGTCTCTAGACAATACACACACTCAATTTACTGGTCACGGTTTAGAAATCGAACTTGCGCCTGAAATTCAAGGTCGTGTGTTTGATGGTATCGGTCGACCAATTGATAATTTAGGCCCAATACATTCTGACATTAAACGTGATGTGAATGGTGCACCACTGAACCCTGTATCTCGTGTATACCCACGTGATTATATTGAAACTGGGTTCTCAGCAATCGATGGATTAATGACGTTAATTCGTGGTCAGAAATTACCTATTTTCTCTGGTGATGGTATGAGTCATAATCAGGTAGCTGCTCAAATTGTTAAACAGGCGAAATTGGGCGAAAATTCTGATGAAGAATTTGCTGTTGTATTTGCTGCGATGGGTGTAAAACATGATATTGCGGATTATTTCCGTCGTTCATTCGAAGAGTCTGGTGCAATGGACCATGTAACGATGTTTGTAAACTCAGCTGATGATCCTGTTATGGAGCGATTAATCACCCCTCGTGTTGCGCTAACAACCGCTGAATACTTAGCTTATGATTTAGGTAAACATGTGTTGGTTATTCTAACCGATATGACTTCATTTGCTGAAGCCTTACGTGAAGTATCCTCTGCTAAACAAGAGATCCCTTCTCGTAAAGGTTACCCAGGTTATCTTTATTCTGAGTTAGCAACAATTTATGAACGGGCTGGTATTGTTAAAGGTAAACCGGGCTCTGTAACTCAAATTCCAATTCTAACCATGCCTAATGATGATATTACTCACCCTATCCCTGACCTTACAGGATATATAACTGAAGGCCAAATAGTACTTGACCGTGTAATTGAGGGTAAAAACGTTTATCCACCAGTTGGAATTTTACCATCACTTTCTCGTTTGATGAAAGACGGTATTGGTGAAGGTTATACTCGTGAAGACCATTCTGACGTTGCTAACCAATTATTCGCTTCTTATTCTGGTGCTAATGAAGCTAAGTCTTTAGCTTCTGTTATCGGTGAGGAAGAATTATCAGATGTTGATAAACTTTACCTAAAATTTGGTGAATTATTTGAACAACATTTTGTTGGTCAAGGTCAAGATGAAACTAGAACAATTCAAGAAACATTAGATTTAGGTTGGAAATTATTGGGTATTTTCCCACGTGAAGAATTGACTCGTATGGATACTGAAATCCTTGATAAATACTACAAAGATACTGCTGATGAGGTATTAAACCAACAGACAACTGAAAAGCCCCTAGTTTAAGGTGGTGAAAATTAATGGATATTAACAACACCCCTACCAAGGGGAACCTAATGCAAATTCAAAAGACATTAGATCTTTCACGTAGCGGTTACCTATTGATGGACCGCAAACGAATTATCTTAATGAATGAGTTAATTGAATTGCTGAATAAGGCTTCT
This sequence comes from Aerococcus sp. HMSC10H05, assembly GCF_001806975.1. Lineage (NCBI taxonomy): Bacteria > Bacillati > Bacillota > Bacilli > Lactobacillales > Aerococcaceae > Aerococcus > Aerococcus sp. HMSC10H05. The sequence goes on along the minus strand of NZ_KV786999.1, from coordinate 27,663 downwards.
GGTTTACAGGATGACTTAAAAAAAGCTTATGAATTGGCATATCATAAATTGTCAATTGCTGCATATGAAAATGGTATTTTAAGTGTAAATGATGCATCAACTAACGTAGATGTTGAAGACGATATCCAATTAAAAGTACGTAGTGTCATGGGTTCAGAGGTACCAGAAATTAACTATCAACCTCGACCTATGAAACCCGCTTACTCATTCTATGACAATACTGTTGCGATTGATGAAGCTAGAATTGCTTTTCATAGAGTAAAAGAATTACTGATTCAAATCGCCGAAGTTGAGAATGCGGCATATCGTTTAGCAAATAATATGCAAAAAACGCAAAAACGGGTAAATGCCCTTCAAAATGTTACTATTCCACAATTGGAAGATGCACAAAAATCAATTTCTTCAGCTCTTGAAGAAAAAGAACGTGAAGAATTTACACGTCTAAAAGTAGTTAAACGTATCATAAATAGTAAATAACAAAAGCGACCTATGTAGATAAGCTACCAGCTTATTCACATAGGTCGTCTTTTTGTATGCAAAAAGGCATTGGCAAGAAGCTCCTAAGAATATCTCACCAATACCTTTAATCATATCTTTCAGTTATTCACTGAGCTCTGTATTATAGTGTACATTTTGTACATCGTCATCGTCTTCTAATAGATCGATTAGGTTTTCAAGTTGACTTGCTTTATCTTCAGGTAAATCTAACATTGTTTTAGCTACCATTGTCAGTTCGGCTTGTGCTAATTTAAATCCTTGTTCTTCTAAAGCATCACGAACAGATGTAAAGTCAGAGGCTTCTGTATAAATCTCAAATACCTCATCTGAAGTGGTCATATCTTCTCCACCAGCTTCAATCACATTCATAAGCATTTCGTCTTCATCAAGGTCTAATCCTTCACGTTCAATGACGATATAACCTTGACGGTCAAACATATAAGCTACTGAACCAGATTCACCTAATGAACCACCGTTTTTATTAAAAATAGTACGAACACTTGTTAGTGTACGGTTTGTATTATCAGTTAGCGTTTCTACTAAGATAGCAATACCGCCTGGTCCATAACCTTCGTAAGTTACTTCGTCGTAGTCTTCACCTGCATTATTGCTAGATCCCTTTTCAATTGCACGATTGACATTGTCATTAGGCATGTTTGCAGCTTTTGCTTTATCCATAACCAAACGTAAAGATGGATTTGATTCTGGATCTGGTCCACCTGCTTTTGTTGCTACATAGATTTCACGAGAAAGTTTTTGAAAGACTTTCGCACGCTTAGCATCAGTTGCACCTTTTTTATTTTTAATCTTGCTCCATTTATTATGTCCTGCCAAGATATATACCTTCTTTCACGTAGTATTCCACTAAATTATTATAGCAAAGTATTGACATCATAGCAATAAAGCCTATTCCGTCGCTTCACTCGGTACCATAACTTCAATATGTGATGGTAAGATTTCAATTTCAACTGGCAAAATCGGTCCAGTTTCTCCATCAATATTCACCTTCACATCCATTGCGTTCTCATTCATTACACTAATTACCACTTTTTTGACGTGATATGTGAGCATATTATTTGCTTCCGATATGTAACCACCATTCAGCTCTTTTAACAATCCTGGTATTTCCATTAATAAATTTTCATCTTTCAAAGCCATAATATGTAACAGGCCATCATCTGGCGAAGCTTTGGCAACCATGTTCTCAAAAGATCCCACACTATTAGTTAAAGCGATGACAAGAACTTTTGTAGAAATTTCAACTTCTTTATCATCATCTAAGATCAGTTTATAAGTATATGGACTGTTCTTTAAGACTGCTCGCATTGAATCGCGCACATAAGCGAAAAAACCAAACTTTGATTTCTCTTCACTTGATGTTTCCATAACTGCTGATGGAATAGCACCAATTGCTGCTACATTACAAAAGTATTGATTATTAATTCTTGCAATATCAATTTTTCTTGTTTTAAAATTTGTTAAATCTTTAGCTGCTTTCCTCGGATTTAAGCTGATACCCAAAGCTCGTCCTAAGTCATTAGCTGTTCCAAGAGGTATAAATCCGAATTTAATACGCGTATCTAGCTCAGCTATACCAGAAATTCCCTCATTAACAGTACCATCTCCACCAACTACAACAACAGCTTCATAGTTTTTTTCACTTGCTTCACGAGACCAGTATTTGGTGTCGCTTTCACCTTGAGTAAATCTTGTTTCAATTTCGTCAAAAGATGCGGTCAAAGCCATTTCTAAATCAGCTTGGATTCTTTCACCTGTTCCTTTACCTGATGCTGGATTAATAATCAACATTGCTTTAGACATGTGCTTTACCTCCATTTTATTTAAGTTAACTTTATTTTACTAAAACGAAGAAAATTAAGCTATCTTTAAGATTTTATAATTTTTAAGTTTAATTATGGTGGCTCATTCACTTTACAATGACTAATTCTAATAGCATGTATACAATTGTTTTGATATAATTAACAGGAAATTAACCTATTTTTTACAATAAAAAACGTTATAGAAAAGTGTGTGTATAGTGAAAAAAAACAATGAAGAAAAGAAGAAAACCGGGAACGAACTTTCTAGACTTGAAAAAGTCATGTTCTATGTAAGTATTGCTTTCAAATCTTTAACAAAGATCTTCCTAATCTTATTACTCATCCTCTTTCTTGCAGGAGCATTTGGATTCGGATTGGGCGCAGGTTATTTCATTGGTTTAGTAGAAGATATGCCAATTCCTACTGAAGAAGAACTGGCCAATGCGGTTGAAAATGCTGGCGAAATCTCCACCATGACCTATAGTGATGATACGGAGATTTCAAGTATTCGTGCTGATTTGGTTCGTGAAAACACTGAACTTGAAAATGTGAGTCCCTTTATCATTAATGGTTTAGTGGCTACTGAAGATGAGAACTTCTTCGAGCATGATGGTATTGTGCCTTCAGCAATCATTCGTGCTGGGGTCTCAACTTTCCTTGGTGTGGGAGAGTCTTCTGGTGGTTCAACTATAACTCAGCAATTAATCAAGCAAAAGTTATTAACGAATGAAGTTTCTTTTGAACGTAAAGCAAAAGAAATGCTATTATCTATGCGTTTAGAAAACCACTATTCAAAAGAACAAATTCTACAGGGCTACCTAAATGAGTCTCCGTATGGTCGGAATAATAAAGGCGAAAATATAGCTGGTGTTGAAACTGCTGCTCAAGGTATATTTGGCGTTTCAGCTAGTGATGTAACACTTGCTCAAGCAGCCTTCCTAGTCGGTATCCCACAAAATCCATATACCTACACACCCTTCTTACAATCTGGTGAGCTGAAGGAGAGTGAATATTTAGAGGATGGTATTACTCGTTCACATGAAGTCTTGCAGCGTATGCGATTAACCAACTATATTACAGAAGAAGCATACCAAGAGGCTATGAACTATGATATTACGCAAGACTTCTTAAGTGCTGGTACGAGTGAAGAAGTGCCAGACGAACGGAATTCTTATATATACCAAGCTGTTGAGTTAGAAACGATCGACATTTTAATGGAACAAAAAGTCGCTGCTGATGGTTTAACGATGTCGGATGTTAATGCCAATGATCAGTTATATAACCAATATTATGCTGAAGCTGAAAGCCAAATGCGTAATGGTGGTTTAACAATTAAAGCAACCGTTGATCCTGATATTTATGAAACAATGAATTCAACTGTACAAGAGTTTTCGGCTTCTTTTGGTACAACTTATTACGGAGAATCAACAGACTCAGAAACTGGAGAAACGATTGAAGTAGAAGAACCCGTTCAAAATGGAACAGTTTTATTAGATAATGATACAGGTCAAGTGCTTGGTTTTGTTGGCGGAATTGACTTTGATACTAGTCAGGTAGACCATGCTTTTAGGTCACGGCGTTCACCAGGTTCATCATTTAAACCGATCTTAACTTACGGACCAGCTCTACAAGAGCAGATTGCAGGTGCCAATACCATGCTTGCAGATACCTATACACGAATTGTAGAGCCAAATGGTACTGTGTATGAACCTACAAACTTTGGAACTACCATTTCAAATGATTTTGTGACTGCCCGTTATGCCCTATCAAATTCGATGAATAACCCAACATTAGCCTTGTATAATGAATTATTAAATCAAGGTGTAGATATTCAATCCTATGCTTATAAGATGGGATTGAGCGACGCTATTACACCTGATGAATTCAATCACATTGCATTATCACTAGGGGGTACTACATATGGACCTACTGTCTTGGAAAATGCTGCTGCCTTTGCAACATTTGCTAACGGTGGTGTATATGTTGAGCCTTATCTAATTGAAACAATAACTGATGCTAATGGCAACGTGGTGTATCAGCATCAAACTACAAAAGAGCGAGTATTCGATGAAGACGTCGCTTACATTATCGCCGACATCTTAAAGGATGCAACAAGTGCAGGTGCTATGGCCTCTTATAAAGCGCAAATGGACAGTGATTTAGACTGGTTCTTAAAGACTGGTACTTCAGAACAATTTAGAGATTTATGGGCCAATGGTTCAACACCTAATGTCACCCTTACCTCTTGGATTGGTTATGATAACATCACCCAAACACGCGATTTATATAGCCAAGCAGAAAATGCAGTTTACGGAACACCTGCTCAACGTTCATTACAATACTGGACAACTTTAGGAAACCGATTAAATTATTACTATCCAAAAACGATGGGATCTGGCGAAGTCCTTGAGGAACCGGAAGGCATTCATGAAGAAACTGTTGTTACTGAAACAGGTACAAAATCTGGAAACTTTGAAGGACCATACGATACCAACTACTCTATTCCTTCTTCAGCTTCTACGAATACTGAGTTGTTCACAGCTGCGATGGATCCAAAAGAGCCAAGCTTTACATTTGGAATCGGCGGTTCAATGGATGACTATATGAATAAATTAGAACCTTACCGTTCTAAGACAAATGCTTCAGTGAATACTAAAGTACAAGAAGTATTAGAATCCTTTAAACTACGTAGTGCAGAAAATGAACAACGTCGTCAAGAACTTGAAGAAGATAACATTCAACAAGATGGTTAAGTAAATAAATAAGGTGACACTGGAAAATAACTCAATCACCTAACAAAGACACCCTTCAACGCCTTCTAAATTAGAAAGCGTTGAAGGGTTTTATTTTTTAAAATATAGCAGATCACATACCTAATCATTACGAAAAGATAGATGAAGTAAATAAACCCCATCCACCCTATATTTTTGAAGTCTTTTTTATTATTTTTTCGGCATTAAAAGCTTCTTATATCAAGTATTTTGTATCTATATACTCTAAAAAAATACTACTGTCTTCATTTAGAAAAAGTGATAAACTTATGTAGAATAGAACATTGTTGCTCTCCTAAATAAATGATCTAGCTTTATAAAATAAAAAGGATGAAAAATATGGAATATGTTGAACAAAATTTGTACTATCATAATGATAAAGAACAATCTACAGACAACTTACATCCCTTTGAACAATTAACAGAAAAAAATGTGTATGAAGTGATTCGTGTTAAAGAAGGCATACCCCTGTTTTTAGAAGATCATTTGCTAAGATTCAGAACATCTGCTTTATACGTCGGTAATCCCTTAACGGATTCAGATAATACCTTAATCAGTCGTTTATATCAACTTATAAATAAGAATAGCGCCTTTGATCAGAATAGCGCCTTTGATCAGAACATCAAATTGATATGGAATAAAGACATAGGTTTACTGGCTTTCTTTACTAAAAGTTTTTATCCGCCTAGGAGCTATTATCAGTCTGGCATTAAAACAACATTATTGAATTTGGAAAGAGAAGATCCGAATATCAAGCTCCAACGTGAAGAGTATCAAAAAACTGTACTAGCAAAACGAGAAAAAACAGGTGCTTATGAAGTGCTATTAGTTGATCAAGAAGATAATCTTACAGAAGGCAGTCGTTCAAATTTATTTATTGTTAAAGGAGATAAACTCTATACTTCTCCAGCTAAAAATGTTCTTTTAGGAATTGTTCGTTCTAAAGTTGTAGATATTTGTCGGCAGCAGCAAATTGATATTATTGAACAAAAGATACCTGTGTCTGAATTAAATACCATTGATGGTGCTTTTATTTCAGGAACAGGTAATGATATATTGCCTATAGCTTCTATCAATAACATCGCACTAGAATCAATAAAAAATCCAATCATTTTGACTATTATGCGCGAATACTATCGCTTAGTTAATCAGTACATTGTCTCTAAAAAGGGGTTTAAAAGATGAGTTAAAAACTATCCATTCTCCCAACAAAGAAAACCTTCAACTCCTTGTAAATTAGAAAGAGTTGAAGGTTTCTTAAGCGTTTAAAAAACGTAGTGAGTCGAAAATAAAAACTGCATTAAGAAATCATATATATAATGATTCATCTCGATTTTTATTTTAGCGTTAATTGCTTTCTATCTCCATTTTCCATGAAATATGACATTAGATTATTCAATCATAAATGCATCTAAAGTTGCCATATCAGCTTCAGCAATCTCAAAATCTAATTTAGCATTGGCAAGAATATATTCTTCATGAACAGATTTCGGTAGGATGATGTGACCTTTTTGCAGTGGATAGCGGTAACATAATTGTGGTACAGATACATTGTACTTATCTGCAATAGCTTTAATGTCTTCATTACCTAACAAGCGACCTGTACCTAAAGATGAATAAGCTTCAACGATAATATCATTCGCTTCACAGTATGATACAATATCTTCTTGAGTGTAACCAATATGGTATTTAATTTGGTTTACAACTGGTTTAATCTTTGTATTTTCAATTAAATGTTGTAAGTCATCTGCGTTAAAGTTAGAAACACCGATTGCACGAACCAATCCTTTGTCATACAGCTCTTCTAAAGCACGCCAGACTTGAATATTCTCTTCATAGAAATTTGGACGATTTTCATCTGTTCTAGAGAAAAATCGCCAAGGCGTCGGACAATGTACTAATAATAAATCAATATAATCAGTATCTAAATCTTTTAATTCTTGATAGAAATTGTCCATAGCTGCTTCATAAGTTTTCGACTCACCACGTACTTTAGTCGTAATGAAGATATCTTCACGACTCACATTTGAAGATTTAATGCCTTCACCAATTCCCTTAGAATTTTCGTACGCATGTGCACCATCAATATGTTTATAGCCATTTTCTAAGGCAAAGCGGACTGAGCTTACCGCTTCTGCCGTTGGCGTTTGCCAAGTACCTAAGGCAATTTTTGGAATCTCTACACCGTTATTTAAGGTGAATGTTTGGTTTAATAAATTCATGGCAATACTCCTTAGTATTTATTCAGTTTACACTGTATATTACATTATAGTTGGAATATTTCAGACCACCAAATAAAAGCCCTTACCTTGTGATAAGGTAACGGCTTTGACTTAAAAATCAGCTTAATTTTTAAGTGATTGGATTGGAGCCGGAATACGGCCACCTCGGTGAATAAAAGTACTTGGAGAGGTTCTATTCACTTGCATGACAGATCCTTCACCGAATAATCCACCAAAGTTTAATACTTCATCATCTTGACGACCAATTGCTGGAATTACACGGACGGCTGTCGTTTTAGAGTTGATCATTCCAATTGCTGCTTCATCCGCAATAATAGCTGAAATAATTTCTGGCGTAGTATCTCCTGGAATAACAATCATATCTAAACCGACTGAACAAACAGCTGTCATTGACATTAAAGTTTCAATATTCAAAGTACCATCAGCTGCCGCTGCAATCATACCTGCATCTTCTGTAACCGGTATGAAGGCACCTGACAGACCTCCAACGTTAGAAGATGCCATGATGCCACCTTTTTTAACTGCATCATTAAGCATCGCTAAAGTTGCTACTGATCCATGAGCACCTACTTGATCTAAACCTATTTCTTCTAGAATATGAGCAACAGAATCACCAACAGCCGGTGTAGGGGCTAGAGATAAGTCAACAATACCAAAAGGTACACCCAGCATCTTAGAAGCTTCAGTCCCAACTAATTGCCCCATACGTGTAACCTTGAAAGCTGTCTGTTTGATCGTATCTGCAACTGTTTCAAGTGAAGCATCCTTTGAAAGTTCTGCTAAAGCATTTCTAACAACACCTGGTCCAGAAACACCAACATTGATGACAACATCTGGTTCTCCTTGTCCGTGGAAGGCACCTGCCATAAATGGATTATCTTCGACTGCATTACAGAAGACCACAATTTTAGAAGCTCCCATGCTTTCATTTTCTTGGGTTAATTCGGCAGCTTGACGAACAACTTCCCCCATGATCTTTACAGCATCCATGTTAATACCAGCTCGAGTTGAACCAATATTTACGGACGAACACACATGTTCAGTTTCTGCCATTGCCTGTGGAATAGATTCAATTAGCTCACGGTCTCCTGCAGAAAAACCTTTATGTACTAAAGCAGTATACCCACCAATATAGTTAACGCCTACTGCATTTGCTGCTTTATCTAAGATGTGGGCATACTTTAACGGGTCACCACCTGAAGCGGCTAACAATTGAGAAATAGGTGTTACAGCAATTCGTTTATTTACAATCGGAATACCATATTTTTCTTCAATTTCTTCCCCTGTTTTCACTAAATCTTTAGCAACAGTTGTAATTTTATCATAAATTTTTTGACATGAACGGTCGATATCCGCATCCGCACAATCAATTAAAGAAATCCCCATTGTAATTGTACGAATATCTAAATTATTGTCTTTAATCATTGAAACTGTTTCAATGATATTATTCATTTCTAGCATTTTTCCTTCTCCTTAACTGAACTAAATCTCATGCATCGCATTAAAAATATCTTCATGCATTACATAAACTTCCATTTCAGTTAATGCATCTTTGATTTCCTTTTTAAAATTTTCAAATTCAACGCTTAGATTGTCAATATTAACAATCATCACCATCGTAAAAAGGTCTTGCATAATTGATTGATCTACATCAACAATGTTCGCATTCAATTCCGCACACTTGCTAGCTGCTGTTGCTAAAATACCGACCTTATCCTTACCAATTACTGTGATTACAGCTTGCATACTTCATCATCCTCCAATTTATTTATCACCTTATCTAATACAAGTCCCACTGATAACATAAATAAGGTTGTTGTTTTATCCAATTCAAAGTACATATGCCTCTTAACCAAATGAAACAAAATCTCATCCTATTATAATCTATGCTAATTGAAAACAAAATCAAAATCTCATCTTCTCTGGAAAAAGCACCCAATTTGTTTGATAATCAATACAAAAACAATTCATTATTGCATTTTAGAAAATCTATTCAGCGTTAACACCTTTTGTCCAGGCAGTCTCTAAATAGTCTTGATATGAGAAATCCTCTGTATAAGTGATCATCCGGTTATGAATTGTATCAACCAAAGACGCTTGCGCAGTCTCCTGTCCTTTATAATCTGCTAAAGGGAAACTTTCATAAGCTGTTTCATTGGCTGTACCTGAAAAGTATGTTGGCATAAATTTCCCTTCACTCACTTGCACTTCACCATTCTCGTCACGGACAAAAGTGATTTCATGAATACCACCTAACTTGTTATCATCTGCAACCTGCCCTGTCATGAAAGAAGCTTGCGAATAAATAACATAGGTCTCTTTATCATTAAGCCAGTTAACTGGTTGAATATCGTGTGGATGTCCACCAATGACCAGTTTTACACCTGCATCTGCTAATGCTTGTGTCACAGCAATTTGTTCATCGTCAGGTAAAGTTCCATACTCAGTTCCCATATGCAAAGATACGATCACCGCATCTACTTTATCGCGTAAATCAGCTACATCTTCTAACATCGTTGGTAATTCGGCATAATTCACTACCCAAGGTTCATCTTCAGGTGGCATCATACCGTTAGTGCCGTATGTATAGGATAGAAAACCCAACTTAATACCATTTTTCTCAACAATTCTAACTGTTTCCTTATCTTCTTCACTAGCGAATGCACCGTAATACATCAACCCAGCTTCATCCAAGTAATCCATTGTCATATACGCCCCATCCGCAAATTGGTCTAGTGTATGGTTAGTTGCCATTGAAACCGCGTCAATTCCCGCCCGTTTCAAACTACCAAGGATAGATGAAGGCATATTAAAATTTGGATAGGAAGATATTGGTAAATCAGGATATGCTGCTGGGATTTCTAAGTTGGCTACAGTATAGTCTGCATAAGATGTAAAAGCAGCAATTCTAGCAATCATTGGATCAAAATTATATTCAGATACACCTAAGTCAACAGTTCCACCTTCGCCTCCATAAGCAATTAAATTATCCGAAGTTAATGCAGCAATCTCTTGGAGTTTAGCTGATTGCTTAGAAAAAATATCTGCAGAGGTGTCCGCAGTTGCTGTTACCTCTGAATGGATTAATACATCCCCAACAGACCGTAACACAAAAGTGCCATCCTCACCTTTCCACTGCTCTTCAACTTCTTTAGCAGGGAGATGAGATAAAAAGATTGGAACTTGTATAGCTGGCTTATCATCACTCACTTGTTCTTCATCATGTATCTGAAAATTCCTTGATGAAATGGCCCCTTGATAAGCTAAACCTATACTTGATAAACATACAATGCCTATGGCTATAATCAATAATAAAATACGATTACCTTGTTTCATTTTCTTCATCTTGCACCCCTCCTAGTGACTATACCCATCATAATGGAAGTATTTTTAAACAACAAGAAGAAAAATACCCACACCCACTAGAAGTTACGCGTAATCAAGACATTCTATAAACGTATAATTTACAAATCAAAAAATAAAGCTTATATTTGCTATACCCCTAAATAATGTAACATAATGCTATGTTAATTAAAAATCCCCCAAAACTTTCGCTTTGGGGGATTTTTATTTCATTACGCATTCTTAGTAGAGTCACGTAAAATAAACTTATGCGGTAAGGTAACATGATTTTCAATTTCATCTTCTTTATTCATTAATTTGGTTAAAATACGCATTGAAACCGCACCAATATCATACAATGGTGGTTCAATTGAAGTTAAAGATGGTCTTACAATTTCAGTTAGCGCCGTATTATTTGATGTTACAACAGCAAATTCTTCTGGCACTTTCACACCATTGTCTACCATATGATTTGTTACTTTAACAGCTAACTCATCACCAACTACTACAATGCCATCAGCTTTTGATTCACGAATTTGTTGAGTGATATCTTCACCATTTTTGAAGCGAGAATCAGCCACCTCAAATAATAACGATTCATCTACTTCTTTCCCAGCTTCTTCCAAAGCTTTCAAATAACCTTGATAGCGGTCTAAGTTATTGTGGAAGTATGGTTTTGCAGCCAAGAAACCAATGTTTTGATAGCCTTGTTCGAATAAGCCTGATACAGCTTCATAGAATGCTTGAGTGTAGTCAATATTTACTGATGGTATCTCATAGCGATCATCATTTAAGCCTGCTAATACAAATGGTGTATTTGTACGATTGATTTCTTCACGTACAGTATCAGATAATTGGTGTCCCATATAAATAACACCATCTACTTGTTTTGCTAGAATGTTTGATAATACTTGAGATTCTTTTTTGTTATCAGCATTATCTAGGATGATATTATACTTGTACATTGACGCAATATCATCAATTCCTAATGCTAACGAACTAAAGAAATTATTTGTGATATCTGGTAATAATACCCCAACTGTAGTGGTTTTTTTACTTGCTAAGCCACGTGCAACTGCATTTGGACGGTAGTCTAGTCGTTTAATTACATCTAATACTTTCGCCCGCGTTGAAGGTTTCACGTTGGTATTGCCATTGACTACACGAGAAACTGTCGCCATAGACACTTGCGCTTCTCTGGCAACATCATAGATTGTAACAGTTTGTTTTTCCATCTTCATCGCTCCTTTTTATTCATTTGTTTTCATACTTACATTGGCAAATATAGCATTAATATAATACATTTGCAAACGTTTTCTTCGTTATGATATTTGCTTTCATTCGCATTTTCATATTCTATCAGTATTTAAAGCGTTTAACAAGCTATTTTCATAAAAAAGTACAATTTTTGCATGATTTTTAAGAAATATACTAAAAATTGCCTACAAGGATTTCAAAATCTTGAAATCCCTGTAGGCAATACTATATAACTATTTAATTTTGTACTTATTTCTCTTTAACTTCTTCTACTTGCTCTTTTACTTTTTTAGCATCCTCTTTAAGTGGTTGTTTCTTAGAAGCTGCTTTATCAGTAGTATCTTTCACTTCTTCAGCACCTTCTTTAACTTCAGATCTAGCATCTTCCGTTGCTTTAGCTGTTGTTTCTTTCGCATCTGCATAAGCACTAGCAACTTCATCTCGTGCTTCTTGATATTGCTTAGTCGCTTCAGTTGCTGTTTCATTTAATTGCGACTTTAATGCTTCTGCTGATTCTGATAAGTTAACACGGATATCTTGAGCAGCATCACTTGCAGTTTGATACATAATATTACCTTTTTCAGTAACAATATCTGCATAATCTAAAGCTGTGTCACGAAGAACATTTGCTTGTTGATTTAAATCATCGCGGAATTCACGCCCTGATTTTGGTGCAAATAATAAAGCTGCTACCGCACCTGCTGTTCCCCCGATAATTGCACCTAATAAGAATGACCCTGTATTTTTAGACATATATATTTCCTTCTTTCTTTAAATAATATTATTGATTAATATGGTTTAGATTGTGAATTTTCTTGCGCCTTACGTACTTGGCGTTTTTGGTATAAAGCCTTAGCTGATTGCCCAACCTTTTGAATACCAGTGACAGTAGGTTGACCAGGCTTAACGATTTGATCAGTAGTTACTGAACTAGCCGTTTCGTTATCAGAATCACCCACTGTTTTTTCTTTAATATCATCTACTTTGGTTTGTGCAGTATTGGTGATATTCAGTACTAGGTTTCTTGTAGAGTCATTCACGTCTGAAACAGTTACACCAATATCCCCAATTGCTTTAAATAACGGATCAACCTGCGCCACCTTTCCGTTTACATCATCTAATAAAACATTAGATTTATTGAGTAATCCTTGCACCTCAATTGATAATGCATCCACATCCTTGGTGACTACCTTTACTGTTTCATTCGCTTCATTAACAATACCCGTTACTTCTTTCATGGTCTTTGTTAGCTCACGTAAGAATAGAATAATGTAAATCACTAATGCCGCAAATGCTATTGCTGCAATTAAGCCCGCAATTTGGCCTCCGATCATGTAAAAATCACTCCTTCTCCATCTCTCATACCATTAAATATAAGATATTTAATATATAACTATAAGAATATTTTACCATAGACTGCAAGGGCTTTACAAAACATAACGCACTTATTTTAAGGAAATAAATCTTGCATCCATATCTATTTATTGTCTATTTTGCAAATAACTTTACAATAATTTCCCCATTAGATAACATTAATAAAAAAGGTGAATAATGAAAGGATGATTTATTTGGATCAAATTAGACAATGGTGGCGCACATATATTGAATCCATCGATTATGCTAGCTTACTATCCAGCTTCATTTCGACTGTTTTTGAACTCATCATCACGATAATCATTTTTTGGATTGTAAAAAAAATTGTCGACCGTATTGTTGATGTATACTTTGAGCGTGATGCTAAGCGGATTGAAAATCGTAATATTGGCTCAATACAGCGTAATAAAACAATCCATAAATTAGTAGAAAATGTTTTACAATACACTTACTTTTTCCTATTAGGATACTCTATCCTAGCTATTCTTGGTCTACCAGTTGCTACGCTAGTTGCCGGTGCTGGGGTTGCTTCATTGGCCTTAGGTCTTGGAGCACAAGGTTTTATCACAGACGTTGTGAATGGTTTCTTTATTTTATTAGAACATCAATTTGCTGTTGGCGATTATGTAACAATTGCTGGTTTATCAGGCACAATCATTTCAACCGGTATTCGTACGACTATTCTCTCAGGCGATGATGGCTCTAGACACTTTATCCCTAACCGCAATATTGATAATGTAACGAATTCATCTAACACCACTCGCCATATGTATGTGGATTTATATATTGATCCTAACTCAGACCTTGCTGATATAGAGTCTATGATTAAAAATGGACTAAGTATGGCTTCAACTGATGACCGTGTCTTAGGCGAACCAGAAGTTTGGGGCTATCAGCGTGATGCAGTTGGTCGTTTATTCTATCGCGTAGTCTTTAATACTAGAGATAGCGATAAAATGGTTGTTCGTTCATATTACTATGAACAATTAACTGCATTACTTGTTCAAAATGGCTACAAGCAACCCGTTTATGACTCATATGCTGAACTTTAACGTATCAATATTTTTTTACAATACCCAAAACAATATAAATAAATCGCACGATTGACATGAATATCATGCTATAATCGTGCGATTATTTTGTATTTTCATTAACCAATTTCTGTGATAACTTCCCAATTTTGGTTATAAAACGTGACTTGCTTACTATCTCCTTGCCAATCTAAAATAGCAAAGGATGGGTAAGGGTACTTCCCTTTTGGAATACGAATTGACCCTGGATTAATAATCTTAATACCGTCAATATCTTGGTCATTCATAACATGCGTATGACCATACATAATGACGTCTGCTTGGTTTTCTTTCGCTAAGGAAACCAATTTATTCAAGTTTTGTTTTACACCATATAAGTGGCCATGTGTCACCACAATTTTCCCCTCAGGTGTATTTAAACTAATTGTATCTTTGTAATTGCCATAGTCTGTATTTCCACGTACAGTATTGAAGACGCCCCATATGGTATCTTCTTCTGATAATTCTGAATCGCCACAGTGGATAAATAAATCGATATCATCCCCCGCTTTTAAGACTAAATCAGTTAAGGCTTCATGATCTCCATGATTATCACTAGTAATCAGTATCTTCATATAATTTCAGCTCCCCACTTTCCAAGTCTTTGGCCAGTAACCGTAAGGCATTTCCACGGTGACTTATTGAATCTTTTTTTTCTGCAGACATCTCTGCAGTTGTCAAACCTTCGCTAGGCAAGTAAAAAATCGGATCATATCCAAAACCATTTTCTCCTCGTTCTTCGCGTATAATCACGCCGGATAAAGTACCATGATATTGACTGATTACTTGACCATCTGCATCCGCAACCACTAAATAAGTATGGAATGTCGCCCCTCTATCCTCATCTTGGACATCAACCATCTCATCTAACACTTTTTGGCGGTTATGCGCATCAGATTTCTCTAACCCTGCATATCGTGCGGAATAAACACCTGGTGCCCCGTTCAACGCATCTACTGCCAAGCCTGAATCATCAGCTATCACAGGAATATGTAAGCCTTTTGCCGCTGTAGTTGCCTTAATCGTAGCATTTTCTATAAAAGTTGTGCCAGTTTCAGGAATTTCAGGGTAATCTGGAAAATCTAACAGTGTCTTGACTTCTATGCCATATTGATCAAATAAATGCTTAAACTCTTTGGCTTTTCCTTGATTGGCAGTTGCTATCATTACTTGTTTCATCTGTGTATTAGCCTTCTTCCATTTGTCTTTGAATTTTTTCTAGTGTATCAATTGTGACACGGCTTACTTCAATTGGCTCAGCTAGCCAGTCATCAGCAATGTTTTTAAATAGTTCAGGTGACCCGGTTGTATAGAATTGTCTTACTTTTGGTGATGGATCATCAGACATTTTAGCAATGTCATTATAATCTAGCAATATAGAAACATCTGAGATCGTTTCTTGCCCAGAATCAATCAATTTCACTGACTGTCCTAATATTTTTTGAACCGTTTCGCGTAATAAAGGATAATGGGTACAACCTAAGATAACTGTATCTAGCCCTTTGTTTTTTATTGGTGCCAAAGTCTCTGCCACAATCTTTTTAGCTAATGGTGTATCATATTGCTGACTTTCAACTAGTGGCACGAAAGCTGGACAAGCGAGCGAAATGATGTCCAAATCTTTATTCTTTTGTAATAGATTATCAAGATATACTCCGCTTTTAATCGTCCCTTCTGTACCTAAAACACCTATTTTACCATTTTTTGTGTATTTATTCCCTGCACGCGCTCCCGGCTGAATTACGCCAATTACTGGTATAGATACACGCTGCTTAATTTCATCTAGAGCAACTGCAGTCGCAGTATTACATGCTATGACTAACAATTTGATATCTTTGGTCAATAAAAAATCGACCATTTGATTCGTAAAAGTCACTATTTCTTCGACACTTCTTGGCCCATAAGGACACCGTGCGTTGTCACCTATATAAATGATTGATTCATTGGGTAATTGTCGCATTGCTTCTTTCACTACTGTTAAGCCACCTACGCCAGAATCTAAGAATCCTATAGGTCTGTTCATGATAACCTCCTTCAACAAATAGATTATTCAAAAATCGCAATGAACAAATTATACTCTATGGTACAATTATAACAGAAGAAAACGTTTCTCTTCACTCTTTCGCATTTATTAAATGTAATTTAAAAAAGTATGGAGTAGGGGCTCACAGGTCATTTGTCGATATAAACTGGAGGATATGTATATGAAAATTGCACTTATTGCACATGATTCAAAAAAAGAAATGATGGTTTCTTTTGCAACAGCCTACAAATTTATTCTAGAGAAACATGAATTATTTGCAACCGGTACTACAGGTTTACGTATTATCGAAGCTACAGGGTTAGACGTCCACCGCTTCAAATCGGGACCTCTTGGTGGTGACCAGCAAGTAGGGGCCGCAATTTCCCAAAATGAAATGGACCTTGTTATTTTTATGCGTGATCCATTAGCTGCTATGCCCCATGAACCGGACGTAACTGCCTTAATTCGTTTGTGTGATGTATACAACATTCCCTTAGCAACTAATATAGGTACCGCAGAGGTTTTAATTCGTGGCTTAAATGCAGGTTTTATGGACTGGCGTAAACAATATGAAGAAGGCTTCTTGAATCGAGATATCTTAGATAACATAGAAAAAGGCAATGAAGGTCGTAAATTAATAGAATAAGCAAGCAATGACACCGCTTGTTTTTAGTGCTGATCAATAAAAAGTAGTGGAATAACCAAGCTAATTGGTTTCCACTACTTTTTTCATTCTCACATATATACCTCAATAAAACCAAAAGTAATCTTTGAAGTAGTTATTGCGCTTTTTCAATATAAGAAATCATGACTTTTAATTTAGCGACTAGTGCCCTTTTACGAATTGAAATAGTAAACTACCTTATAAAAAAAGCGCTCAGAATTTTTCCCGAACACTTTTTCATCATTATAAGTATTTGTTTAATACTTGTTCTAAGTTTTCTTTAGGTGTATAACCAACTAATTGTTCAACAACTTGACCATCTTTTTTGATCATTAAGGTTGGGATGGACATGATACCAAATTCACGCGCTGTTTCTGGATTATCATCTACATCCATTTTCGTAAATTTAACTTGGTCACCCATTTCATCATCTAAAGTTTCTACGATTGGTGATTGCATGCGACAAGGTCCACACCAAGTAGCCCAAAAGTCGACTAATACAACGCCTTCATCTGTTTCATTTTTGAATTCTGCATCTGTAATAGCTTTAACCATTTATATTTCCCCTCTCATTTTTAATTCTTCGTCATTATAGCATCTTCTGATCAATTTGAACATTTATCTGCTTTTAAACGATTAACCTTTAAATTTGGCGATTGTTGCCCCATTTCCACCCATATTATATGGAGCAAATTCAAATGTTTCAATGCGCGGATGATTTTTCAAAGCTTTCTGTACGCCTTGTCTTAAAGCACCTGTCCCGTGACCATGAATAATCGTTATTTGACTGTGACCAGCAAGTAACGCTGAATCGATAAAGTGACTTAAACGAATCATAGCCTCTTCATAACGTTCGCCTCGTAAATCTAAGCTGGTGTTGACAGATTTTGCTTTGCTTGCCTTAATACCTGCGCGATGATTCTTTTCTTTTTTAGGTTTTTCATCAACTAATGACAAATCTTTTTCTGCTACTTCCATTTTTAGCATACCCATTTGTACGACCCAATCTTTATCTCTTTTTTCAACCAATGTACCCCGTTGACCGTAGGTTAGCACATTCACTTCATCACCAGGCGCTAAGTTTGCTTTTCTAGCTTTATTTTTCTTGGCTTTTTGCAAGACTTTGTTTTTCTTCAATTGACTTTCTTCTTGCGTTAAATTAGTTAAAGCGCTTTGACGATCTATCATTTCATGTTCTTTAATATTGCCTTTTGTTGGATGGTTCATTTGCCATTCCCGTATTTCCGCTAGAATTGCATCAGCTTTTGCTTTTGTTTCTTCAACTAATTGATTGGCTTCTTTTCGAGCACGATTCATATAGGTTTGTTTGTCAGCTTCTAAGCTGGCTTGTGCCTTTTTCAAATCATTCAAAAGATTTTCGGCATCTACTAAATCTTTAGCAGCTTCGGCTGATAGGTCTTCATACTTATGGCGTTGTGCTTCTAAGTCAAGTAGCATTTCATTCAGATTTTGACTGTCTTCTTGAATGTAAGAGCGGGCTTCATCAACCATTTCAACGGGTAAACCTAAACGCTGCGAAATATCAAAGGCGTTTGAACGACCAGGTATACCAATCAACAATTGATAAGTCGGTTCAAGGGTTATTTCATTGAATTCCATCGAAGCATTGATAGCGCCAGGGTGTTCATAAGCAAAAGTTTTCAATTCAGGGTAATGGGTAGTGGCTATCACTCGAGCATTTAGGAAGGCAAAACGGTTCAATACTGCAATAGCAATAGCTGCCCCTTCTTGAGGATCGGTACCTGATCCCAATTCATCAATCAGAACAAGTGAATGATCATCTGCTTCTTTAACAATGCGTAAAATATTTGTCATATGTCCTGAAAAGGTAGATAGACTTTGCTCAATTGACTGCTCATCGCCAATATCGGCAAAAATTTCATTAAAAATTTCTACACGTGAATCAACTTTTGCAGTAATGTATAAACCTGATTGGGCCATTAATTGCAATAAGCCTACCGTTTTTAATGTAATTGTCTTACCACCGGTATTGGGTCCTGTTATCACAATCATATTATAGTCTTCATTAAAATGAATATCATTAGCTACTACTAATTTGCGGTCTATGAGTGGATGTCTCGCCTCTTTTAAGTTAATGCGTTCTGATTCTTTTGCTAAAATTGGTCGATTTGCGCCAATTTCACGGGCAAAAAAGAACTTAGCTTGAATGAAATCAAGGTCGCCTAATCGTTGGTTATTTTCTGCAATTTCATTCGTATACGGTGCTAATTCAGCTGACAATTCTTGGAAAATCCGCCTTATTTCTTCATCTTCTTGAACTTGTAGCGAGCGCAAGTGGTTGTTCGCATCCAAAACAGTTTGCGGTTCGATATATAAAGTTTGTCCAGAAGAAGATTGGTCATGGACAACACCACCAAATGCATTTCTATATTCTTGCTTAACAGGGATAACAAAGCGATTATTTCGAATTGTAATGATTGCTTCACTTAAATAAGCAGCTTTATTTGACCGTATAATTTGGTCAAGCTTAACACGAATGCCAGCTTCCTCACGCTTTATTCCTTGTCGCAAGCCATGTAGGGTTGCTGAAGCATTATCATGAACTGTCCCATCTTCTGCAATCGCATTTTGCATTTTACGCATTAAGTCCCGTAAATCAATAAATTCTTCTGCTATTGTATATAGCTGTTGTAATGCTACTTGTTCCTCTCTTAATTTATTGAAAAAGCTAGAAACTTCACCAGTTGCACGTAGCACACGGCTTATCGCCGCCAATTCTTTTCCATTTAAATCTGCGCCAATATCTAATCTTTTGAGATAAGGCTTAACGTTGATTAATTGACTAATAGGAATTCGCTTGTCTAATTCAAACAAGTGTTTCACATCGTCAACACTTTGTAATTGTTGTTCAATTTCCGCTGCTTTTGAGCTTGGTATCAGATTTAATGCCTGAATTTTACCAATTTCTGTGCGGGTTTCTTTAGCTAATTGTTGTTGTATTTTTTCAAATTCTAAGGTTTGATATATTTTATGATTCAACATTTGCCCTCCTTCAAATTTTTAATTAGGGATAATCTTAAAAAGTCGCCTTAAGTTGGAAATAGGCCGTGATAGATATCACAGCCATAAGGGGTGCCATGATTGCGCATTACGCAAAGGCATATATTTGTACGTTGTTAGAATGGTAAATTGCCCAATCCTTGCAATAGGATATTAAATACTTGTCTAGATAAAATTGGTGTATTCAAAATAATAAAGTTCGCAATAGTTGAATGCTCTATACTAGATTGAACTGCTTCAAAAGTTAATACTGTCATAAATATAAGAATAAAAAATGCCCAAAACCAAGCTGAGAAGAAGCCGAATAAGCCACCAAGAATACCGTTCCATTGAATATCCATCTCTGTAAATTTTAAATCTCTAACACTATATGTAAGTAACTTAGTTAGCAACCATATAATAAGGATGATTATTAAGATTGCAACTAATCTAAAGTAAATGATATCCATATTTTGAAGTAGACTAACTGGATAATATGCAAAAGTATTTTCGATATCAAACCCTACATAAGGCACCCATAAAGATACAATATCAACAAGATTTTGATAAAATAATAACGCAAATAAGTAGGCAATCAATAAACCTAATGATTGAATCCCTTGTATTAAAGCGCCTCGGTAAATACCAATAGCGACGCTTAGAATAAAAAATAGTAAAATAAAAAAACTGATCATACTTTCCTCCCGTAGCTCCAATTCTATTTACTGCCTATGATCTTGGTGTTTGGCGTAAGCGTCCCAATTTTTTTGAAGCAGAGTTGACACTTGATTTCAAACTGGGTTGGCTAATTTGAGGAATTTCTTGATTTTTTTTAGCTTGTGGCCCTGCTTGTTTTGTTTTTCCAGTTTTTTGAGTTCGTGTCCTTGCTTGGCTCTGGCTAGATTTTCCACTTTTAGAATCCTGACCAGCACGTAGTTTTTCTTTTTCAATTTCTGCAATTTCTTTCACTAAAGTACCCATAGTTTGTTCCATAGACTTCACGCGTATCATAAGATCAGCATTCTCTTTTGTCTTAGCTGCCATTTGGTCCTGTAAGTCCAAATAATCAGATTGAATATTCAACGCCAGCAATAACGCCATTTCTTCCATAGACATATTTGGGTTCTTTTTACTGATTTCAGCAAGCAATTGGTTAATTTCCCGACTGACTTGCTGAATATGTTCACTCGTTTTATGACTCTTAATAGTGAACTTATGATACCCCAATTTTGCCGTTACTCTATTTTTTTTGTCATTCGACATATTTGTCACTCCAACTTTTTAACTGTTTGTATTTGCTAATTATCTTGTTTTCATAATCTTAAATATTCTACCATTTATCCTAGATAATGGCTAGACCTAGCCATTATCTGCTAAAAATACTTCATATTATTTACAATATTTTTAAAAACATATAAAAGATCTAATCATATTTTCATGACAATTCAATATTCTTCGTGTATGATGGGATACAATATATTGAGATAGAGGTGCGGAGCTTATCAGTACATACTCGAGCGGGAGCTATGACAGTATGGAAAGGAATATTCGCCGAAATATTTTAACCCCAAGTTGAAATATTGGGCATAAACAAAATATGTTTATGACTGTCACTTATGCTAGTGATGCGCTATCCTATGAGTAACGACGAAAGATCAAAGACGGTCTAGATGCGTACGAATGGAAGCCTCTATTGCAATTTATTGCTGTAGAGGCTTTTAATTATTTTCGGGAGGTTATTTTATGAAAAATCACAAAGTAAGTAATACTTGGCAAAAAGTATTCATGGCTATTTTAACTATTATATTTGCTGTTATTGGTCCAACTTCTTCATTCGTTTCGGCAAATGAAGTAGGAACAACTATTGAGGTAGATGAAGCTACACTAGCAGAAGGCTTAGACCAAGATGGCGTGTTACGTGTCGGTATGGAAGCCAACTATGCACCGTTCAACTGGTCGCAAACATCCGATACAGATGGTGCGGTCCCTATAACAAATTCTGACGGTGAATATGCAAACGGCTATGATGTTCAAATTGCTAAGCGCTTAGCTGATTTACTTGGCTTAGACCTTGAAATCGTTAAACTAGAATGGGACGGTCTACCACCTGCTCTTGAATCTGGCATGATTGATGTCATCATTGCTGGTATGTCACCAACAGCAGAACGATTAGAACAAATGGACTTCTCAGATTCATATTACTCATCTGATATTGTTCTTGTAACAATGGCAAATGGTGAATATGCTAATGCAAAAACCTTAGAAGATTTTACTGGTACTACAGTAACTGGTCAATTAAATACCTTCCATTATGATTTAATCCCACAAATTCCCAATGTCAACCAAGCAACTGCACTAGACTCATTTCCTACAATGATTACAGCGCTGAATGCAGGTTCAGTTGATGCTTATGTCTCTGAAAAGCCTGGGGCTATGGCTGCTGTGGCAGCTAATCCTGACCTGACTTATGTTGAATTTGCTGAAGGTCAAGGTTTTGATTTAGGAGAAGTCACTTCTGATATTGCCGTAGCAACTAGAAAAGATTCGCCATTAACCGCGATTGTGAATGAAGCTTTAAGTGTCATTCCAACTGCTAAGCGTGACCGATTGATGGAAGATATGGTAAACCTTAACGAACGTGGTGAAAGTGCTAGTTTCTGGTCTGAGGTAGCAGGAATTTGGCAAACTTACGGTGCTCAATTCTTAGTTGGTGCTGGTAATACAATGTTTATTGCTTTAAGTTCAACTATCATCGGTTTTATTATAGGATTACTAATTGCTATCTATCGTTCGCTAATTGTGCGTCGTGATCAAATGCCAATCGGTTACTTTTTCTATAAATTATTCGACTTTATGATTTCTGCATACATTGAAATTTTCCGTGGTACACCGATGATGGTCCAAGCCATGATGATTTTTTATGGTTCAAGATTATTCTTCAACTTCCAAATGTCTACTATGTTCGCTGCATTACTGATTGTATCTATTAATACAGGAGCTTACCTTGCAGAAGTTATTCGTGGTGGTATTACCTCAGTAGATAAAGGCCAAACAGAAGCTGCACGTGCGATTGGAATGAACCATTATCAAACAATGACAACAATTGTGTTACCACAAGCTATACGTTCAATCCTACCAGCCTTGGGTAATGAATTTGTAATAAATATTAAAGATACGTCTGTATTGAATGTTATTGCGGTAACTGAGTTATTCTTCGTTACCAAGTCTGCTGCAGGTTCAACATACTTAACCTTCCAAACATTCTTAATTACAGCCATTATCTACTTCGTATTAACATTTACAACTACTCGTGTCTTGAACTTTATTGAGAGTAGAATGGCTGGGAAAAAGACTTACCATGTCTATGAATCTAGTACGAATTCAGTAGTCAATAGTCCAAAAGAACAATAGGAGGAAAAAGACATGCAAAACCAGGATCAACTAATCTTAAATGTTCAACATTTAGAAAAACGTTTTGGCGAAAATTTAGTCCTTAGAGATATCGACTTTCAAGTACGCCCAGGACAAGTTACCTCTATTATTGGGTCTTCCGGGTCTGGAAAGTCTACCCTACTACGTTGTTTAAACCTATTGGAGGAACCAACTGGGGGCGACATTTTATATCACGGCCAATCCATTTTAAATGGTAAAAAAATGAATATTAATAAATACCGTACCCAAGTTGGTATGGTATTCCAATCATTTAACTTATTTAAAAATTTCACTGCACTTGAAAATTGTACTGTTGGCCAACGTAAGATTTTAGGCCGTAGTCAAGCTGAGGCAGAAGCAGTTGCACTCAAAAACTTGGAAAAAGTAGGCATGGCACCATATCGTGATGCTCGTCCAGAACAACTTTCCGGTGGTCAACAACAACGTGTAGCTATTGCGCGTGCACTATCAATGGACCCTGAGGTATTATTATTCGATGAGCCTACTTCTGCCCTTGACCCAGAAATGGTCGGTGAGGTATTGGAAACCATGACGCAATTAGCTAAAGAAGGCTTAACAATGATTGTTGTTACACATGAAATGGCTTTTGCTAGAGATGTATCAACGAATATTGTATTCATGGATAAAGGTGTAATTGTTGAACAAGGTCCAGCTAAAGAAGTGATTGATACACCTAAACAGGAAAGAACTAAAGCCTTCTTAACAAGATATGCTAATGAACGATTTTAGTGAGAGGCTATAAATACGCTCGTAACTTTTAAAAAACTTCCTATAAATCAAATACACACTACAGAAAAAGCAGTTGGTCAAACCAGCTGCTTTTTCTATTTGCTCACTTAAATACTTTTATTTTGATAAATCAATGCTGTCTCGGATTTGGCGTAATAAGTTGTGCACATGCTCATCGTCTATTTTTTCAGCATATACATTTAATAGCTCATAATTTACATGGGCATCCGTTATTTCACCAAATTCAGTTTGAATAGCTTTGGTATCCTTAATATATTTGTTTAAATCTTTTGGTAATGTCTCGTTAAAATAAGTAGCTGCATAACGAAGCTTCTTGGCGCTTTTCCTTAGCTCGTGCACTGCTTGGTAGTCTAAAGTATTTACATATTGGTAGGCATGACGTAATTTTTTATCTTTTCTCTTGAAACGTTTAAGTGCATACTTTTTCCAATCCTTCTTTTGATCAAATAAATCAAATTCAATCACTCGTTTTGCACTTTCAATTGCTTGTTGAACCGTATCTATATTACCTTTGTTAAAAGTTCGATTCATTTCTAAACGCCTATCTTTCATAAAGGTATTAAATAAATCGTAATAATGATTACTATTTTTAGGATGATGAATTGCATACTGCTCACAATAGGCATACAAAACATCCAATTCTCTAAGTGGCCTAAATACACGCCCTGCCTCAGCTAATTGTTGGTTTAACTGGTCATAATATGCTTCATCCAACCGTTTTTTGATAAAATTTAAGAGGCCTCGTAACTCTCGAATAGCTACTCTTAGATCATGAACAAGTTTCACGGAAAATGGATTATTCTGATAATCTATATACAAAGCTGATACTTTGTCTATCTGTTGTTCAAATACATCTTTAATCGTTTCCATCAACCTCACTCCCTTCCCTACACCTATCTACTCCTGTGTCTTGCCATTATACAAAATAAATTATTAATCGTAAAATAAAACAGGTACCTCCTAAAAAGAGATACCTGTTTTAATCTAGCTAGTCATTAGAATATTTTTCTTCTATTTTTGAGAACCAAAGTGAAAAGATTGTGCCGATTACAAAGGCAATTACACACCAAACTAAAGTACTCATAAATGATAAACCTGAATTGGCTAATCCTTCAGTAGAAAAGCCTGGAAACACTTGTGTTGGGAATAGTGCAATTGATGAACCGATGACTGTCCCCAAAATAAAATGGTACATTTTTGAATAGTAATGTTTAAAGGCCCACTCAGCTGCTTTAGCTAAGGCGATGACACATAGTAAACCACCTAGTCCAAGCGGAATAATAACTGAAAAATCAAGTGCAGCAATACCTGCGGCCATTTTGTCATACAAACCAAAGTAAATTAAAAAATTTGATGGACTCATCCCAGGTACAATCACACCTAAACCGATTAAAGCGCCAGAAAGAATCCAAGTAATAAAGGAAGGTGTAACTTGAGTAATATCTTGACCTCCAAAATACATAATTAGAAAAATAATAATAGCTGTGACTGCTAATATTGTTAAATCAGCAGTACTTCTACCCTCTTTACCAGCAGATTTAAATAACGAAGGTAATGTACCGACTACAAAGCCGATAAATAAGGTAATAAAGATAGCTGCATACAAACCAAATGCTTTTTCAACAAAAATAGAGAAAACAAGGATTCCTAATAAGAAACCGATACCTACAGGAATGAAGTAGCGGACATTCTTCCAAAAGTTTTCTGTGATATTGGCTAAAAAGTGAATAATTTGGTCGTATAGTCCAAAAATAACGGCTAATACACCTCCAGATAATCCTGGAAGGATACCTCCAATACCTACTGCTGCACCTTTAAGTACACGTATAAACCAATCTGCCGAAAAAACAATATCTTTTTTATTATTCATCTATTCTCCTCTTTCATTCTTTTTTCTAGATGCCCATAGAAGACGAATCTAGTCTACTCTTGTATTATAGCTATTGTATCAATCTTTAGACTGAAATTCCTAGCCTAAGATTGAGAAATATGCGGATAGGATAATATTTAATAACTTAACACATATTTACTTTTTTCTTATCACTTACTGTTTGATTTTTTCCTTGAAGCTTTGCTTGGTACAGCGCTTGATCTGCCCTAAGTAAAGTAGTTTTCATATCTTCGTGGGACTTGCGGTGCGCTATGCCTATTGAAACAGTAAGACTTATCGGTTCTCCATCTTCACTTAATATGAATAACTCAGAGATTTTTTGATGAATCTTTTCTGCTAACTTAATTGCCTTCTGTTCGCTCCAGTCAAAAACCAAGCTAACAAACTCTTCACCCCCATAGCGATAATAATCATATAAATCAGATTTCAAATCGTTGAGCACTATCCCAATTTCTTCTAAAGCTTTATTGCCAACAAGATGCCCACATGTATCATTTAACTTTTTAAAATTATCTATATCTAAAATCAAAACTGAATACGAATGATTCTCTCTTGAAATTTTTTCTAAATCCTCTTCTAATTTTCGGGCATTATATAGTGTAGTCAGGCTATCATGAACAGAGGATTGGTACAATTTATCTAAATCTTTGGTGAAATGATAAGAAATATAAATAAATACAGAGGAAAGACCAGCTAGCAATAAATAAGATACAAAAATTATTGGTGGTTCATCTAATCGAACGAGCGAAATTGGTATAGTAATCACAGTTGTTGCAAGGGCTAAAATCCATAATTGTAGTAATGGTGAAAATTTTTCTTTAAAATGATCAAACAATCCTAAACTTAATAGTATATAAGCGAAGACAATTATAAGGCTTATGCTAGATACTAATAAATCACCAAATAAAAAGCGGCAAATTGCAATCAAGATCATTGATGGGTATGCAATTTCCTTACCTAAATAAACTATGGTATAGGCAAATAATACAGGACGAAAATCAAAGCGAACGCCTTCCACAATAAAGGAAGACAGCATCAAACAAATACCTGCTACTGTTTGTAAACCGATAAATAAGAAACGATTATTCGTCGGATTACGTCTTTCTTCAATGCTATATTGCCAACGCCAAATAAAATAGATGTCAATAAAAATAATGGCCATATTGGCCAAAACATTTACTACCATTCTACCCTCCTATAATATTCACTTTCCTACTATCAAACTAGTTTTTTCATCTTTATACTTTTAAAAAGCTATCCCGACTAATATATCATGATTCACTATTGAATTCTCATTTTAAGTTCTTTTTTGATAAAAATGATGACTAATCCTCCAACAATTTGTAATTGGAGTGGATTTTTTCACTTTAGTATCACAACTTCCATATTATAAATAGTATTGAATGATATCGATACTTTTAATTTTAATGATTATGAGAATATTCAAAAATAAAAGGCTCTACAATATATAGGACTGATGACTAAA
>NZ_KV786998.1:1101-1824 GCF_001806975.1 Aerococcus sp. HMSC10H05 | reverse complement strand
ATATTACGATTAGTGAGTTACCTGATGAGGAATCTTTAGATAAATTAGATTACATTCCAATTATGGGCACCCTTACCTACAAGCCTAAGGCTTGTGATATGTGTGAAGTTAAAAATGAATCTACTCAAGACATCAGTAAATATGGTTTTAAAGAGACAGGTGTGCGGTTGCCTGATGGTCCTGGAAAACCTATTAAGTTTACACTTAAAAAGCAACGATTTAAGTGTAAACACTGCCAAGCCACTTTCATTGCGCAATCATCAATCATTAAAAAAATTCGATTCTATTTCTATACTATCTAAAAATAAAATAGCGGTAGAATTAACAGAGACGCAGTCAATGAAGCTTATTGGACAACGGTATCACGTCTCTTCAAATACTGTATCAAGAATCCTATTAAAAGCAGCTAGTGCATTAAATCCTAAAGGTAATTACCTACCTGAACATCTTTCCTTGGATGAATTTAAGTCTGTAGATGATGTAGAAGGAGCGATGAGTGCAATTCTTGCAGATCCTCATAATAAACGTTTGATTGACATTATAGAAAATCGAAAACAGCAGTCGTTAATTCGGTATTTCCATCGTTATTCTAAAGAAGCTCGAGCTGCAGTAATGACGATTTCAATGGACCTATATTCTCCATATATAGGCGTTGTTAAGGCTTGTTTCCCTAATGCAAAAATTGCTATTAATCGTTTTCATATCGTACAATTACTAAATAAT
>NZ_KV786998.1:0-101 GCF_001806975.1 Aerococcus sp. HMSC10H05 | reverse complement strand
ATGCCGATCATCTCGATTTTTCAAACTATTATCATCATCGTCTATACCATTAACAGACGACTGAGCAATGTATGGTAGATTATTTATTAAGTCTTTCTCCG